>JAGLZG010000056.1 GCA_023131705.1 Nanobdellota archaeon | reverse complement strand
GAACCGACCGAGCCCGCAGGGCGAGCATGCCATCGGTTTCTAACCGATGGTGTCAGTGAGCTGTTGACAAATATTATCTTGATATCTCATCTATAACAAAAACAAAAAACTATATAAACTCTCTAATCTCCAAATAAATCATGGTACTGGAATCTTTAATAAGTCCATTAAAAGCAGAGAAGAAACCATGGGATATGCTGTTTCATGGTTTTTTATATAACACAATTGCAATATTTCTTGCTTTATGGATATTCGAGCAGTATGCAAGCCTTGTTATGGTTTTCTTAACTGTTATTGCGTGCGTTCCTTTAATGTATTCTACTATAAAAATAGAAGAAAAAAAGGACATAACAATCTATAGTGAAAAGACCTTGTTAAAAGAACATGCAAAAGCGCTTTCATTTTTTATGTATTTATTTCTGGGAATTATGTTGTCTGTTAGTTTATGGTATGTTATTTTGCCAACATCCATACACCATGCCTTATTTAGCATTCAAACAGAGACAATAGAAGCAATAAACTACCAGATTACAGGAAATGTTACGCAGGAAGTAAGCATTTTCCTGAAAATTTTTCTGAATAATATGAGGGTGTTGGTTTTTTGCCTGTTATTTGCTTTTATCTATGGCGCAGGAGCTATATTCATATTAACATGGAATGCATCTGTCATAGGTGTTGCAATAGGCAATTTTATAAGAAGCAATATTGGAAAATACTCCACTTATTTTCATATAGTCCCACTGGCTGTTTTAAGGTACATGACCCATGGGTTATTTGAAATAGGGGCATATTTCATGGTAGGCCTAGCAGGAGGCATTATCTCTATTGCAGTTATAAGGCATGACTTTGGAACAAAGAGGTTTGAACATATCCTGCTGGATTCTGTTGATTTAATAATCCTGTCTATTGTTTTTTTGCTTATAGCGGCAATTACAGAAGTATATATAACTCCTGCCTTATTCTAGAATCTTTATTTTTCCCGGCTTGATCTCAAATAACTCCCCTTGCTTTAACAGATTAGTTACTATCTTTTCTGTATCCTTTATACCAGATTTTTCAATAATCTCGCCAAAATCCGCTCCATCTCCTTTATCCAGTGATTTTATAACATCAAAAATATCATCTATAGCTGTTGTTTTAGTTTCTTCTGCTTCTATTTTCTCTTCTTTAAAATTTTCACTAACAGGACTGCTTTTTTCTTTTACATCTCCACCAACAAGCTCGCTCTTCCTTAACTCAACCCATTTTGGATTGTCTATCTTTTTTATTATCTCAGGTATTATATATTTTTCACTTCCAAACTCACGCAGCTTTCCTATAATCAAAACAGTATCACCAATATTCAAGCCATCTATTTTATTATCTTCCTCAAACGATCTTACAGAAATCTTTCCAGAACCATCATCCAAAACAACACTTTGATAATTCAGGTTTTCACTAAAAGGCTTTTCTATAACAGTGCCAATGATATTTATTCTGGAAATCTGCCTTCCGCTCTCTAAAACTATATAGTTGGGATTCCAACCCTCTTCTTTAACATACTTTCCATTAAGAATATCCTTAACTCTGACTTTGTAAGCTATTAATCTTTTTTGGCTTTTTTTGGATGCATAATTTACTTCCATTATAAACCTCAAATTTAGAGCTTCTGCACAAATCCACGCCTTGGCTCAAATATATCTCCGCTCCTTCTTAACTTTTCAATAATTTCATCAACTTTATCAGAATCAATTCCTTTCTCCCTTGCAGCCCCTGTGATATCCTCTATTGGTATGGTCTTGCCAATCTTGTTTTCCAGCTCTGATATGATTTCCTTTATTACAATTATATGGCTTCTTTGCGAAGCAGATAT
>JAGLZG010000055.1 GCA_023131705.1 Nanobdellota archaeon | reverse complement strand
CATAGAATATTATTGGCTCATTGTAAGTATATGCAATTATTTTAGAGCCGGAATTTATTGCTTCTTCTACTGCCTGTTTTGGACTTAAGTCATGAGTTATTGATTCATCTGGTCTTGTCTGCGAGGTTGTCCAGTTTTGGCAGAATTTGCAATGCAGGTTGCATCCTGTTGTTCCTATTGAATATACTTTGCTTCCCGGCATAAAATGGAATAATGGCTTTTTTTCAATCGGATCAATTGCTATTGCGCATGGCTTTGCATAAACTAAACTGTAAAGCTTTCCCCTGATATTCTTCCTTGCATTGCAGTTTCCAAACTCTCCTGGTTTTAGTGTGCAGAATTTAGGGCAGAGCTGGCACTGAACAATTTTGTTTTTAAGATGTTTATAGTAAAGGGCTTCTTTCATACTATAATTTATATTTAGAAGTTTAAAAATATATTGTTTTGCCTTTTATCTCTACATGCTCAACACCTAAATAATTAGAAATAAGATATTCAGGATTATTATTTAAGATTATATCTGTTGTTTTACTGATATCTGTTGTTTTTGCTTTCCCTTTTAATTGCCAATATGAACAATCTTCATAATTTTTTGATGTTGGCGGTAAATTATCACTTTTTTCTATTAATAAATTTTCATTAGCATACCACCATACAGAGTTTGTTATTCTATATGCCCTGTAATGATTTATGCCATATTTTTTGACCTTTTTTAATAAATGCGGATGAATATCTCCCCTATAACCTATTAAACCATTTTTTCCCTTTTGCCTGTAATCCAAGTTTAATAGAGTTTTAAGCAAATCTTCTAAAATAGTTTTAACTTCTCCAGAAACATATTCTAAATTTTTAGCAGGCATACTAAAAAATAATAAGAATTAACCAAGTTAATAAATATTATTGTGATTAAGTAGCTATATCGACGACAAAATGAAAGGGTTACCCATATCTAAAACTAAGAATACCATCTTTAGTTGATTCCTGGAGTTTATATGCTTTATTGTAGTAAAAAAGAGATATTGTTTTATACTATACCTAATATGGTAAAATGATTTTCAGTAAAATTTTCATAATGTTACTATTTCTCAATGCTACACAAAGTATTTAAGAGATGATTGTTTTTACTTTATAAAAGTTAGGGGTATGATATTATGGGTTTATTTAGAAAAAAGAAGATAGGGATGGATTTACCTCCACCTCCAGCACCAAGTTCTGATTTATCTCCTCCAATGGTTAAAGAATTTTCCGGAGGACTTCCACCTTTACCAAAATTTGAGGAATCTGCAAAATTACCTCCTCTTCCAGAATTACCCCCTGTACCAACGCCATTAAATGAGGAAAGGCCACTACCAGAGATGCCTGAAAAAAAGGAATTACCATCATTAGAATTACCTGAAATAAAAAGGGAGGAAGAGCCTGAAGAAAAAGCAGCAGCACCTGTTGAGCAGGAGTTTGAAATAGAACACCCGGAAGGCCATGTTTTTGTAAAGGCAGATAAATACAAAGGTATCTTAAGCAGCGTAAATGTTATTAAAAGAGAATTAAAAGGGGCTGATGGCTGCATTGACAGGTTAAATGAGCTGAAAAACAGAAAAGACAAGGAGTTTGAAAAATTAAGAGTGCAATTAGAGGATATACAAAAAAGAAGCATAAGTGTTGATAAAAGTTTGTTTGGGGGTAGATAAAATGGATAAGTCAGAAATGCCTGTTTTTGTAAAAATAGATGAATATGATGATATTCTTGATGTTATCAACCTAATAAAAAATAAGATTGACCAGGCTAAAAATTTACTTGGGAAGATAGATGAGTTAAAGAATGAAGAGGATGCTGAACTGGACCTTTGGAAAGCTAATCTGGAAGAGGTTGAGAGAAGAGTCAGCAGCATAAATAATTCTTTGTTTGAGCCGGAAAGTGTTTAGAATGGATAATGACAGGTTTTATGTTGGGATTAATGAACCAAATGAAGTAAGAAAAGATTTGCTTGGATGCTCAAAGGATATTATAAGCATATTAAGGCATTATGACAGAATTAATTCTATAAGGGCAGAGAAGATAGAGAATATAATGAAATTAAAAGGCATTGTAAGAGAGATAAGAAGGTTAAATTTAAGGTTAAAGGAAAAGCTGCCTACAGAAGAAATAAGGGCAAAAAAGGTTAAGGCAAATGTCAGGAAAAAATCTGTTAAAAAAGCAGGTTCAGGTAAAAAGGCAAATAAAAAAGCTTCAACACAGATAAAAAGATTAGAGGATGAGTTAAACGAGATAGAGTCAAGATTAAGCAATCTAAGTTAGCTAGTTTTAATATAACAATACAGAAAAGTTTAATAATGCTATAAGTCTTATAATCTACTTAGTTTAAAGAGATTTATATAATGTGCTTTGGTAATGATGAAAAAGAATATTATGATATTGGTTTTTGTTAGTTTTTTGATTGCTGGGGTTTGGTTTATAGTGGGTGATATCCCTCTTGTGAAAGCAATTGCTCCATGCATATCTATGAATAAAATTGCAGATGTTCCTGAAGAACTGACTGAAGAGGGAGGATATCCTTCACAGGAGTATTGTATGGGTGTGTGTAAGGATGTTTGTAAAGAATGGCTCCCTTCTTCTGAGTGGGATGCGGGTACTCGATATAGAGCATGCAATTGTGTTTGTAGTGATTTTACTGGTTGCAGCGTATGCGGCTCAAATGCTATAGATGCTGGTATAGGTGATGCTGCTTGCGCAGCCATAACTCAAAAAGAAGAATGCCAAAATAGTTATGAAGTATCTTCTGTAGGTCGTATGAGCTCTTGTCGTTGGGTGTTAGAGTATAGGTACTCTGATATGCAAAGGTATTATGAAGGAGAGTGGAGACTTTATGAGCCAGAGGAGGAGTTAGAGGAAAGGTGTACACATGTATGGTCTATATGCGAGTTTGGGGCTGCTAAGATTCCTGTTAATGAGGAAAATGAAGCTGGTGGTGATGCTGATTACGGTGCTGGAGAAACTTCGGAGGATGGGATATCTCAGGGTACTGAGGGCATCTCTATCAACTGTATTGATAATGATAGTGATGGATATTATGCATACCATAATATAACATGTTTAATAGGCAATGACTGTAATGACAGCAATGCATCAATAAATCCAGGAGCAATAGAAATCTGCAATGGTATTGATGATGATTGTGATGGTGAGATTGATGAAGATGTATGTCATGGATATAACATCCCAACTATTATCCTAATATCTACTTTAGTATTAGTTGTTGTTTTTATAATTTCCATTATTGTTTTAAAAATGAAATCCAAGTTTAGGGAAAAATCAAAATTAAGAGATTATACAGTGAAGTGCCTGGGACAGGGGTATAATATTCAGCAAATCAGGCAGAGTTTGATAAATCAAGGTTATAATCTAAATGATATAGATAAGATTCTTAGTGAGATAAATAACATAAAATAAAGCAAATTTTTTAAATACATTCTTATTCTATGTGTTTGTTAGCAGATATTAGAAGAAGATTGCGGAATCTTCTTT
>JAGLZG010000054.1 GCA_023131705.1 Nanobdellota archaeon | reverse complement strand
TCTTTTTTAGGAAATAATCTTAAATTATTCAAAAAAATGGAAAAATATTCATATTATTAAAGTTTTTCCTGTCATCTCTTTTGGCTGTTTTATTCCCATAATTTTAAGGATAGTTGGAGCAACATCTTTCAGACCTTTGCCTTTTTTCAGTTTTTGATGTTTTTTATCATTGCTTATAATAAAAAGAGGAACAGGATTAGTGCCATGAGCAGGGCATACCTCTCCATTAGGGTAGAACATTACCTCTATATTACCGTGGTCTCCTGTAATTATGCATGTATAATCTTTTTCTAATCCAATGTTAACTATTTTTCCAACACATTCGTCAACAACCTCACAGCATTTTATTCCTGCTTTAAGCTTTCCGGAATGGCCAACCAAGTCACCATTTGCAAAATTAACTAAAATAAAATCATATTTCTGTTTTTTTATCTGAGATAATAATTTTTTTGTTATTTCATAAGCGCTCATCTCTGGCTTAAGATCATAGCTTGGAACTTTTGGTGAAGGAACCAGGATCCTGTCTTCACCTTTATTTGGCTTTTCAGCCTGTGAATTAAAGAAAAATGTAACATGAGCATATTTTTCTGTTTCGGCTATTCTTAATTGTTTTAGATTATGTTTTGCCAGTACCTGACCCAGGTTCTTTTTTACATCAAGCTGCGGAAAAGCAACAGGCAGTTTTAGGTTTTTATCATACTGGCTCATACAGACATAGGTCAATTTTAGTTTTTTTTCTATCTTAAACTTTGTAAAGTTTTCGCTTGTTAGAGCATATGTTATCTGCCTAGACCTGTCACTCCTGAAATTCCAGAAAATAACAGAATCATCATCCTTAATTACAGTTAGCGGCTTGTTGTTTTTATCAACAATCACAATAGGCTTTACATAGTAATCAGTAGGGTCTCCTCTTTTATATGCATTATCAATTGCTTTTAAAGGGTTTTTTTCTTTAAAGCCTTCTGCTTTTGTAAGCAAATTATAGGATTTTTCTGTTCTGTCATAATTATTATCCCTGTCCATTGCATAGTATCTTCCAACTATAGAAGCTATTTTTCCTGTTTTAAGCTTTTTTGATTCTTTTAGGAAATGCTTAATAAATTTCTTAGCGCTTTTTTCAGGAACATCCCTGCCATCCAAAAAGCAGTGAACATAGACATTTTTTATTTTATTTTTCTTAGCTAATTTTAACAAGGCATACAAATGTTTAACAGTTCCATGTATTCCCTGGTCAGAAAACAATCCCATTAGATGCAGGTCAGAGTTATGTTTTTTGCAGTTTTTTATTGCTTTTAACAAAGCCTTGTTTTTAAAAAACTCTTTGCTTTTGATTTTTCTGTTAATATTTCCGTAAGGCTGCCATATAATTCTTCCTGCACCTATTGTCAGATGTCCTGGCTCACTGCCGCCTTGTGTCCCTTTTGGAATGCCAACAGCATTTCCAGAACATTTTAGAAGTGTCCATGGGTAATTCTTTTCATAGAAATCATCATTAGGTGTATTGGCAAGAAAAGCGGCATTTCCTTTTTTTTGCCTGCTATATCCCCATCCATCCCTGATTACAAGTATAACCTTTTTTTTCATTTTACTAGTTTTAGTAGTTTTTTATGAATCCTTTTGTTTGATACTATTAGTTCTTTACAATCTTTAAGATTATAAGCTTTTCCATTGAAATAAGTTATTTCCCCGCCTGCTTCTTCTATCAGTAAAAAACCTGCTGCAACATCCCATGCGTTTGTTTTTGGAATTATCTTTCCATCTATTTTTCCGGATGCAATATAGGCTAAATCAAATACAGCACAGCCTAACATTCTTATCTCAGTTAGTTTTTTCATTATTTTGTTGAATAATCTTAACCTTCCTTGTTTTTCTTTTAAAAATGTGCACATATAAAGAACATTGATATTTTTAGTCCTGTCTGAAACACTCAGTTTATTCTTCTTATTATTTTTAATCAAGTAAGCTCCTTTTCCTTTTTCTGCAAAATACAATTCATCAAAATAAGGAAGATATATTACTCCTGTTATTGGCTTATAGTCCTTCATTAAAGCTATGGAAACACCGAAAAAAGGCAGTCCATATATATAGTTGTGAGTTCCGTCAATTGGGTCTATTGCCCAACAGTATTCTGATTTATTATCAATAAAACCTATCTCTTCTGAAAGGATACTATGGGATGGAAATGATCTTTTAAGGATGCTTATTATCTTTGACTCGCACTTTATATCAATCTCTGTAACAAGGCCATCCGATCCTTTATCTTTTACTGAATGTTTCTTTTCAAAATATTTCAGGGATATTTTTCCAGCAGCATATGCTGCCTTTATTGCTGTTTTTAGTTCTTTTGAATACATCATTATTGGTTTTTGAAGAACTTGTTTATTAAGTTTACTTAATTTTTGTGTCGCTTACTATTTCTTAGAAGTCTTTTTAAGTTCTTTCTCATTAACTTCTGGAAAAAATTGTCCATTGTATCCACAGTCATTACATTTATATTGATTGAAAAAAGATCCTTGAGCATATGACTGCACAGATAAATCCGGGCTTATGTCTGTACTTTTACATTTTGGACAGATTTTTATTAATTTTTTTGACATACTGCTTTTAATATATCTTATGTTATTAAAGTTTTTGCTTGTGCTTTATGTTTGGAGAACGCTTACGCAACACAACCCGAAAACATAATCTTTTGGAAACTTCGTTTCCAAACCTGTTGGAAAAATTCCATTTTTCCAAAAGTTTATAAATAAATCATTTATCCTACCTATTATGAAAATGCCAAAGACTACAAAAAGGTATTGCAGGTATTGCAAGAAACATACAGTGCATACTATAAAGAACCAGAGCTTTAAGGGACTGAATAAAACCCATACAATGTCAAGAGGAGCTAAATCAAGAGTAAAGTCAAGAGGTTTAAGGAGGGGTGTTGGTAATTTAGGAAGATTCAGCAAAAAGGCAATGGGTTCCTGGAAAAGATACGGCAAAAAGCAGACAAAAAAGACAGATTTAAGATATACATGCAAAGAGTGCAGCAAGACAAGCATGCAGAAAAAAGGCAAGAGAACAAAAAAGGTTGAGTTTAAGTAAAAACCTTTATAAACAATTACTTATTCTTTTCTTTTTATAAATACAGGGGTGCATTATTATGAAAACTAATGAGGAGCCAAGCTCAAAATTTATAAAGATAAGATGTCCTAAATGCAAGAATGAGCAGATAATGTTTGGAAAGGCCAGCTCAATTATCAAGTGTCTTGTATGCGGCAAGGTATTAGCAGAACCTACCGGCGGAAAATCAAAAGTAAAGGCAAGGGTATTGGAAGTTTTAGAATAAATATGCTGCTTAAAAAAAAAGGTATACCTGAGGAAGGAGAACTTGTTTTGTGCACAGTTACAAAGATATTGTATAATTCTGTTTTTGTTAATCTTGATGAATATAACAAGCAGGCTATGATCCATATTTCTGAGATAAGCCCCGGAAGAATAAGGAATATCAGGGATTTTGTGAGGGAGGGAAAAAAGATTGTCTGTGTTGTTTTAAGGATTAACAGGGAGAAAGGGTATATTGATTTAAGCTTAAGAAGGGTCAATGAAGGCCAGAAAAGGAAAAAACTGGATGGAATAAAGCAAGAGCAGAAAGCAGAAAAGATGATTGATGTTATTGCAAAGGAATCAAATATTGATGAGTTAAGTCTGCGTAAAGATATTAGTGAAAAAATATTAAAGGAGTATGACAGCTTAAACAGCTGTTTTTCTGATGTTGTTGGTGATGACGTTAGTTTAGAGGGGCTGGGCATAGACAAGACCATAGCAAAAAAACTGACTGATTTTATTAAAGAAAAGATGAAGCCCCAAAAGGTAACTATAAAAGGCAAATTAAGGCTTACAAGCTATGACAGTGATGGTGTTGATGTTGTTAAAGAGGCTTTGGAAAAAGCAGAAGATGCTGTAAAAGGCGGAATAAATATAAGATATGCCGGCGCCGGAACATATAATATTATTGTTGAATCACTAAACTACAAGGATGCTGAAAAGATCATGGAAAAAGCAGTGAATGCTGCAATAGGATTTATTGAGGACAAAAAAGGAAACGGAAGTTTTGAGAGAAATGACTAATCATATCCTTAAATGCAATGATTGTGGAAATTACACTATGAATGAAAACTGCAGGTGCGGCGGAAAGGCAGTTACAGTAATTCCTGTTAAGTATAGTCCTGAAGATAAATACGGAAGGTTTAGAAGGGATGTTAAAAAAGAACAATTAAAAAAAGAGGGATTAGTATGAATGAATGGAAATTAACCCAGATTGGAAAAAAACCAAAATTAAGAAATCCTATTTTTATAGAGGGATTACCAGGAATAGGAAATGTCGGCAAGATTGCCGCTGATTTTATTGTAGACAGGCTAAAGGCAAAAAAGATGTATGATGTTTTTTCATATAATTTTCCTAATTCTGTTTTTGTTAATGAAGATAATCTAGTTGAGCTTCCTGTAATAGAAATTTATTATAAGAGATTTAAAAAACAGGATATAATCATTTTATCAGGAGATATACAACCTGTTGAGGAGGTCAGCTCATATTCTTTTTGCGACAAGATGCTTGACATTATTGAGGAGTTCAAGTGCAAGGAAATAATAACATTGGGGGGGATTGGCCTTGCTCATGCTCCTGAAAAGCCCAAGATTTATTGCACAGCAAACAACAAAGAGATTATAAAAAGATATAAGGACTGCAATCTTAATGAAAAACTTTTTGGTGTTGTCGGCCCTATTATCGGTGTTTCGGGTCTGTTGATGGGATTAGCTAAAAGGAGAAATATTGATGCTATTGCATTACTGGCAGAAACATTTGGGCATCCCCTTCATATAGGCATTAAAGGCTCAAGAGAAATAATCAGTATTCTAAATAAAAAGCTTGGCTTAGGAGTTAGTATAAAACAACTTGACAAGGAGATTGAGGAAGTTGAAAAAGGACTCTTGAAAAAAACAGAGCAGCTTAGTGAGGTTGCAAAAATAAGCGCTTTGAAAAAACTAAAAGGCAAGTTAAGAGATGAAAATGTTGATTATATAGGTTGATTAGAATTAAGAAAAAAGCTTTTATGTAAGATTTGAATTTTAAGAAGATAATCCAAAACATTTATATAATAAAAGAGGTTTTATTAAATTATAGTTAATAAAGTAGGTTGGATATTATATGATTAGATATAATAAAAATTTTTTAACGAAAGTTATTTTTAAACTAGACTTTACAGAAATTTCTAATTATAAAAATAAATTAAAAGAGTTTCAAACTACAATAAAAAAAGAATTTCCAATATTAGAAGAAGTTAAGGGAGTAGAGATTGAAAATGTTTTTGGTGAACCCAAAGCAAGTGGGTTAGTTAGATGGGCATTCTCTAATAAAACTAAGGAAAAAATAATCACTTTTGACTCAAATAATATCATCTTAGAGTTTAAGAAATATAAAAATTTTGATGAATTCTTTAAATTAGTAGAACTAATAGTTAACAGTTTGTTTAAAGTATTTTCTTCTATTATTCCTACGAGATTAGGGTTGAGATATATTAATAAAATAGAAATAGATGATAAAGACCCTTTTAATTGGAATGGGTTATTAAACAAATCATTATTAAATTCTCTTGATTTTGTAAAAGTAAAGAAAAATTTATCTAGATATATGAATATGATTGAATTTAATAAAGATGAAGATTATAAATTGCGATTTCAATATGGGATTGCTAATAGTTTATATCCTAGTCAAATAATGAAAAAAGAATTTACATTAGATTATGATTGTTTTACATTAGAAAGTTTAGAAAATAAAGAGGTATTGGATAAAACTAAACAATTTAATGAAGTTATAACAGAAACGTTTGAAGAGAGTATAGATGAAGGTTTAAGAAGAATGATGGGGGAGATTAAAGATGAATGATATTATTAAGTCTAATGAGAGTAACAAAACATCTGAAACATTTTCAATTTCTATGAAAGAAGAGGTAGCTTCTGAAACGTCATCTGTGCAAGAAGTTGAAAATAAAGAATCAATAAATTTAGATGACTATCCAACAATGGAGATGGAAACTAAAACTACAAGATATAAACTTTTTTCAGATTAAGATGTATATCAAAGAGGATAATAAGTATCAAATTTCTCAAGGAGATATATTTCAAAATTTTGAGTATGTGAGGTGGGCTAAATTAGTCAATGGAGATTTAGAAGTTGATTCTATCAAGATTCCTTTTTTTATTGTATTAACTCAAAGTTGTGATTTAGAACAAGATTTTGAAGATAGAAACAAATTGAAGTCTGAAAAGAGAGATAAGTATATTCAATCAATTCTTGTTTGTCCTGCATACATAGCAGAATCTTTAAGATATGGTAATCACCTTAAAAAATTTGACCTGATTATGGAATCGTATAACTCAAAGACATGGCCAAACATAAGAGAAAATAACAATCCAAGATATCATTTTTTAGGTAAAAATAATGAACTTAAACTTCCTACGTTAGTTATTGATTTTAAACAGTATTACACGATACCTACACATATCTTTTATGAAATTTATAAAAAACATTATTTAGGTGCCTTAAAACCTTTATTTAGGGAAGATTTGTCTCATAGATTTGCTTTTTATTTAAGTAGGATAGGGCTCCCTATGGTTAAAAAAGAAGGTGTTGAATCTAAAAATGTTAAAGTAGAACACAAATAATTTCTAGTTTATTTTTTGTTTTTTACACAAACCTCATAAAAATCATAACATATTTAAACTAATTCTTTCTATTTGTTTTATTGTAATATATTGTAATAAAGAGATATAAAAGAGGTATAAGAATGTCAGGTAAGATAATTAAGATTAAGGCAAGAGAGGTTCTTGATTCCAGGGGGAATCCGACTGTTGAATGTGATGTTGTAACTGAGAAAGGTTTGTTCAGGGCAATGGTTCCCAGAGGGGCAAGCGCCGGGCAGCATGAAGCTCTGGAGTTAAGGGATAATGACAAGTCAAGGTATCTTGGAAAGGGTGTTCTTAAGGCTGTTGATAATGTTAATAAGATAATTTCTAAGAGAATTGTTGGTATGGATTGCACTAAACAGGAAGAGATAGATAACCTGATGATTGAGTTGGATGGGACTGAGAACAAGGATAGATTAGGGGCTAATGCAATATTATCTGTTAGTATGGCTATTACAAAGGCAGGAGCTGCTGATAAAAATATTCCTGTTTATGCTTATATTGGAAAATTATTTGGTGTTAATCCCAGTATTTTGCCTGTTCCTATGTGCAATATTATTAACGGAGGAAAGCACGCTGGACAGGAAAATTCAATACAGGAGCATATGCTTATGCCAACTGGAGCAAAATCATTCAGAGAAGGCATAAGAATGATTTCAGAAAGCTATCATCATCTTGCTAAACTTCTTAAGAAAAGGTTTGGCGCCGGCGGAACATTAATAGGTGATGAAGGAGGGTTTGCTCTGGCAGAGATAACTGATGTAAATGAAAGATTAGAGCTTATGATGGAAGCAGTTAAAAATGCAGGTTATAGCGGCAGGATGAAGATTGCCCTGGATCCTGCTTCAAGCGAGTTTTTTTATGATGGAATATATAAGATAGGCAATAAATCTTATTCAGGCAAAGAGATGGTTGATTTTTACGCTGGATTATGCAGGAAATATCCAATTGCAAGCATTGAAGATGGCCTAGCAGAAGATGACTGGGATTCATGGGTTGAGATGACTAAAAAGCTGGGCAGTAAGATTCAGATAGTTGGTGATGATTTATTTGTTACAAATACAAAAAGAATAGAAAGAGGCATTAAGCTAAATGCTGCAAACTCTGTCTTGATCAAGCTTAACCAGATTGGAAGTGTTACAGAAACACTTAATGCAATAAAGATTGCTCATAAAAATGGATGGAGCGCTGTTGTAAGCCATAGAAGCGGTGAAACAGAGGACAGCTTTATTGCTGATCTGGCTGTAGGAACAAATTCAGGGCAGATAAAAACAGGCGCTCCTGCACGGTCTGACAGAAATGCAAAATATAACCAATTGATAAGGATTGAGGAAGAGTTAGGCAGCAAAGCAAAGTATGCTGGAAAAAACTTTAGAAAAATTTAACAATTAAAATGACATTCTCCCAAAATAAATCCAGTTAAAACTGGGGTTTCTCACGCAGAACTATCAACTTAAACTTTTCCCTCTTTTAGAGGTTATTCATATTAAAACTTTAAGAGTAGTTCCGCTTAAACAAGAAACTCCCCTAAACCAGCAATCACCTTTAAGCATGAGGTTATTACTGTGGTTCTACAGGACACGTATCTCAGGAACAGGTAAAAAGATATATTCTTGAGCAAGAAGGTAAAGATGTGTTTGAATACGATATTTATGGTTGCCCTAAAGAATTGAAAGGACAGTTAAAGATTGGCGATTTCTTAAAAGAGCGAAAATCATCTAATCTTTAGATAAATTCTTTTCAAATGTTTTTATGAAAGTAAGTCCTTTTTCAGTAATTTTAACGAAGTAAAATATATTTTCTCTTCCTTTAATTTTTTCTTTTCTAATTTCAATTAATCCTAAAGATTCTAAGAAGTTACAATTTGGGTGAAGTGAGTCAGTATAAAGTTTTACTTTCTTCATCAATGAATAAAAGGAAATCTCATCTTTCTCTTTGGAGAGTGCTTTAAGTATTTTCAATTTGATCTTATCACTTTTTACAATTTTCATCTTACTAACCTTTTTTCCTTATTATATATGAAAAAATAGAAACCTTTATATATATCTTAATTAGGAAATATCCTAATTAATAATGAAAAAAACTAACTATATAAGATGACACAAGACAAAGAACTCGCATTTTTCGAATTCTTAGAACAAAAGAAAGACAAACTTTACAAAAAAGAAAACGAAAATTCTCGTTTAAAAACAACAAAAGCCCAATTAAAACTA
>JAGLZG010000053.1 GCA_023131705.1 Nanobdellota archaeon | reverse complement strand
ACAACAAGTCCAAGCATGCTGTATATGAATCCTTGAAACGGTTGTACAAAAAGAAATATGGAGGGCAATATGGCAAAGAACAAGAAGGCCAAAAAAACAAACAAATTGTGGACTGATCCAGACCCAGAAACACCAAGCCTATTTGAACAAATAGTTGGGCCACTGGCAGAAGAGGCAGAAAGACAATTGTCTGCCAGATATTTCCTATTTCAATACAAGATTATCACAATATATGCAACTGACAAGGATGAAGGAGCAATTCCAGTCATATCTCAAGATGGCAGTTTCCCAAGCAAGAAGACTGTTCAGGAATATGTGAGAGCAATATTCTTTCCTGAGCCCTTGGTAGATGAAGTTATAGTCATTGGGTGGACTGAGTTCAACAACAGTGATGACTTCATGGACTACCAAGGAGCAGGAGATGCCAAAGAGTAGAGCAACCCCAAGGACTCTTAAATTGCTGAGAGAATGGGGTTGGTATTACTGGGGTGTGGAGCAGCATAATGCTTTCTCAGGCAGGAAGACAGACTTGTTCCACATCATTGACTATCTTGTCATTACAAATTTTTCAACAATAGGGGTACAATCCTGTGCAGGTGACTTTGCTGCTCATGTTAAAAAGCTCACTGAGGATGAGCTGGAGCACACCCTTGCTTGGTTGAGAACACCCCATAGAAAACTTATTTTGATTGGTTGGAGAAAGGTACTCAGGAAAAGAGGCATGAAACAGAGGATATACAAGCCCAGAATTGCTTGGCTATACCTTGATGGAGATGATCTAATTTTAGAAGAAAAGGACACTACAAGCTATGGGCAAAAATAGAATGAGTGAAGCAGCAATGAGGTTGTCATATCCAAGGAGTAGGATGAAGGCTGATATGCTTGCTATGTGGTATTGGCTATACCAGAACCCAGGAAAGCGCAAGAAAGATTATATTGAGGTGTTCCTTGATAGAGCAAAAGAATACTCAGAGGAGTGTGTGTCAATTCCACCTTTCTGCCCAGCTTGTGAATATGAAGAAAACCTTC
>JAGLZG010000052.1 GCA_023131705.1 Nanobdellota archaeon | reverse complement strand
ATACTTATATTAGCATCTGCTTTTATTATGCAGCTGTTAATATCAAATATCTCAAGATAGGATAAGACAGTTATTAACTGTTTCATAAAATCCCTTGCCTCTTCTGCTGAACTCATGTCAGGCTCTGTAACAACCTCAACCAAAGGATCACCGCTTCTGTTATAATCAACTAAAACATAAGGGCTTTTTTCCATGCTTCCTATATGGACCAGAGCAGCAGGATCCTCTTCAATGTGTATTCTTGTTAATCTTATCTCTTTTCCGCTTGTTAACTTTATGTTCCCATTCACTGCCAAAGGAATCTCATACTGGCTTATCTGGAAATTCTTTGACATGTCTGGATAGAAATATGATTTTCTTGAGAAAATTAGTTCCTGGCTGATTTTTGATTTTGTTGCTAAAGCTAGTTTTATTGCATACTCGACTGCTTTTTTGTTTAGGACAGGCTTGGAGCCAGGATGTCCGAGGCATACCTGACAGGTTCTTGTGTTTGGCTGTTCATTTTTATCTCCTGCTCTTTTACAGCCACAGAATAGTTTTGAATCTGTATCCAGTTCAATATGCGCCTCCAGTCCTATTACAATGTCTGATGTGAATCTTTGCGTCATTTTTTCTTTTTTAGATTCCTTTTCCTGATGTGATGAAATATTGTATAAAAAACCATAATCACAAAATAAACAGGAATAACAATAACTGCTAATAAAAAAAACACAGGTTCTTCAAAACCAAATAAAGCATAAAACACATTATGAAGTATAACAGCCAAAACAAAACTCAAAATAACTATTACAAGTTTTTTAATATTCAATAAAAGGTATTTTTCTATATTCATTTCAACTTCCTACCAACATCTATCAACTTATTCTCATCAAAATGATTTCCTATAAGCATTAAACCAACAGGCATTTTATTTACAAATCCACAAGGGATATTAATATGAGGCAACCCTGCCAAATTAGGTCCACATGTTAAAATATCCATCATATAGTTTTCCAAGGGAGTTAATTTTTCAATCTCACTGAACTTAGGGGCAATTATTGGCATTGTAGGGCTTAACAATAAATCAAATTTCTTAAACGCTTTTTTGTATTCCTCAATTATCTTTGTCCTCACCTTCATTGCCCTGATATAATAAGCATCCCTGAAACCAGCCATTCTTGCAAATGTCCCTATCATTATCCTTCTTTTTGTCTCCTCTCCTAAATGTCTGCTTCTGACCTTTGTAAAATAATCATTAAAACTTCCCTCTAATTTTTCTTCAGCGCCATACCTCATGCCGCAATATCTGGATAAATTAGTAGATGCCTCGCTTAGAGCAATTAAATAATAAGCAATCAATCCATACTTGTTAGTAAAAGGAAGAGAAACATCACTAACTTTATATCCTAATTTCTTTAACTTATCAACACCTTCCATAACTTTATCTCCAACCCTTTTATCAACACCTTTTCCAAAACCACTTTCAGTGGTGCCGGAAATCTTTGATTTCCCAGCAGATTCCTTGATTAAGCCAATATTCACAACTTTATCTTTTGTACTCGTTTTAACATTCAAACTTGTGCTTTCATTATGATCAAAACCAGAAATAACATCCATTGCAAGAGCAATATCTTTCATATCTTTTGCCATAACACCAATCTTATCCAGGCTGTTTGCATAATCAATCAAGCCATATCTTGAAACACGGCCATAACCAGGACATAAACCTATAACACCACAAAAACAGGCAGGATTAACAATACTTCCACCTGTGCTTT
>JAGLZG010000051.1 GCA_023131705.1 Nanobdellota archaeon | reverse complement strand
GTGCTTTCTAAAATATTTATGGTATTATCAATGGCTTCATTTATATTTGCAAATTCTTTTATTTATTTTGTTTTCGGATCAATATTCCTTTCTCTTTCAACCACTTTTACTCTGGGAACCAAATCTGCATTTATGCACAATACATTAATTGCGCTAAAAAGGGATAAGGATTATACAAAAATTATGAGTAAGATAGGAGCCAACGCATCTATAATTAGCATGGTGTTGATAATTTTATTGCCTTTTTTTACCAAAATTTCAATATTACTGCCTTTTATGATAAACATGATATTTGATATAATTGGTTTAATAATTGCCTTAACATTAAAATCACCTCCTCAAAAATTTGAAATAGAAGAAACAGATAAAAAGTCTTTTTGGCATGCTGTTAAAACTTCTTCAGCACCTTACTTTTATCCTACTGCAATCTTTGTAGGTGCAATAAGTGGATTTATGTTAGCAGATAGTGGTTATAGATATGTTTATCTTGACTCTCTTGGTTATCCTATTGTCCTTATTGGGTTGGTTATGGGGATTTCAAGGATTATTTGGTTTTTGATAGGCCACAATATTCATTTTTTAGAGAAGATTGGTATAAAAAAATTATTCTTGATGGAATTGTTTTTGTTTCCAACTTTTTTCTTTTTAGTATCTTATTTTTCAAATCCTTATTTAGTTGGTTTTATTTTTTCTTTATTTGTAGGTTACTATTGGGGGAGGAGCCAGTTAATCATAAATTATTTTCTTAACAGCCTTATTACAAACAAAAACTATAAGGCGACTATGTTGTCGATACAGACCCAAATACAACTTGTATTTCAGGTAATAGTAGCTTTTGGAATTGGATTTATAATGAAAAGTTCTTATAAACTTGGTTTTTTTGTTATGGGAGTCTTGTTATTTTTGGTTTTAGTTTCCTCATACCCTCACTTAGATAAATCTGTTGATAGTAACATTTATTAATCAATAACCACTGATATTTTAGAATGAAACTAATAGCACAAGGAGCAGAAGCAAAGTTATACAGGACAGATAACAAATTAGTAAAGGACAGGATAAAGAAATCTTATAGGATAAAAGAGATAGACAACAGGCTAAGAAAATTCAGGACAAAAAGAGAGGGAAAGATATTAAGGAAGCTTTCTTCTATTGGGTTCGCAAGCCCTGGTTTTATTGACAGCGATGAAAAGGAAAAACTTGTAATGGATTTTATCAGAGGAAAAACACTGAGAGATTTCCTTGATGAAAAGAATTATAGTAAACTAATGAAAGAGCTTGGAAAAAAGATTGCTGTTTTGCATAATAACAATATTATCCATGGTGATTTAACAACATCTAATTTTATTTTTAATAAAGAGATTTTTTTTATTGATTTTGGTTTAAGCTTTATAAGCCACAAAATAGAGGACAAGGCAGTTGATTTGCATTTGTTAAAGCAGGCATTGGAATCAAAACACTACAAGTTCTGGGAAAAAGCCTATAAGATAGCCTTAGAGGCATATAAAAAAGAGGAAAAGCAGGGCAAAGAGATTTTAAAAAGATTAGAACTTGTTGAAACAAGGGGGAGGTATAAGAGAAAGAAATAATCACCTAAACACCTTCTTAAAAAACCCTTGTTTTTTACTCTCTTTTTCAAACTCTTTTAACAGTTCTTTTTGCTTTTTAGTTAGTTTTTCAGGAACTTTGACAATTACCTTGACCATTTCATCTCCATGGCTGGATTCCTGCATATGAGGAAGGCCTTTGCCTCTCATCCTGAAAAGAGTATCTGTTTGTGTTCCTGATGGTATCTTAAGAGTTGCTTTTCCATCCAGGGTAGGAACTTCTATCTCTGAGCCTATTGCAGCCTGTGTAAAGCTTATTGGAACTTCAATATACAGATTATCATCATGCCTTTCAAATATCTCATGGGGATTAATGCTTAACTCAACATAGAGATCTCCGGAAGGTGCTCCTTTTTCCCCCGCTTCACCCTCTCCGCTTATTCTTAATTTTATGCCGTCTCTTGCTCCTTTTGGTATCTTTACTTCTATCTTTCTTGTTTTTTTAATCAAGCCAGTTCCATCGCATAAAGGGCATTCTTCTTTTATGTATTCTCCTGAACCTCTGCATTTTCCGCATGGGCCTGTTGTTGAGAAATATCCAAAAGGGGTTCTTCTTTCCTGTCTTACATAACCGGTTCCATTGCAGTCAGGGCATGTTACAATATCTGATTTTGATTTTGCGCCGGAACCATCGCATTTATCGCATTTTTCAAGCCTTGGGATTACAATTGTTTTTTTAGTTCCTTTTGCAGCATCTTCTAATTCAATTTCCAGTTCATATAGTAAGTCATTGCCTCTTCTTGCAGTCTGGCGTTTTCTTCTTCCGCCTCCAAAGACATGGTCAAATATATCTCCAAAATCAAAACTTGCAGAATCTCCAAAGTCAAAACCAAAGTTTCTGAAGTCAAAGCCCCCTTGTGAAAAACCTTCTGCGCCTGTTCCAAACTGGTCATACTGCCTTCTTTTTTCATCATCTCCAAGGACAGAAG
>JAGLZG010000050.1 GCA_023131705.1 Nanobdellota archaeon | reverse complement strand
CATGCTGATCTATCACCTTTTAATATTCTGAATTTTGATGAGAAACCTGTTTTTATTGATTTTTCACAGTGCAGTTCACTAAGAGATTCAAGGGCAGAGGAATACCTGCAGAGGGATATCAGGAATATATGCAATTTTTTTAAAAAATCAGGATTAAAGCCTGATGAGGAGAAGATAATAAAAAGAGTAAAAGCATAGTTTTAAATATAAATTATAATTTTTTTAGATTGATGAAAAACAAATCGCCTCCAAAATGACAATTTACAAATATGAACTAAAAGTTCCTAAAGAAAGGGTAGCAGTCCTTATCGGAACAAAAGGAAAAATAAAAAAAACATTAGAGCAGGAAACAAAAACAAAAATAGAAGTAGATAGTAAAGAGGGTGATGTCTTTATTTCTGGGGAAGACGCATTAACACTATTAACAATCAAGGATATAATAACTGCAATTGGGAGGGGATTTAATCCTGATATTGCTTTATCATTGCTTAAATCGGATTATGCATTTGAACTGATAAATATCAGTGATTTTTTTGATTCAAGAAAAGGTTTAGTGAGGATTAAGGGGAGGGTCATAGGAAGAGATGGCAAGAGCAGGATGGTTATTGAAGAATTAAGTGAATGCCAGATTTGTGTTTATGGGAAAACAATAGGCATAATAGGAAGGGCTGAAAATACAGGCATTGCAAGAAGAGCTGTAGACATGTTGTTGAGGGGAGCAACACATGCAAGTGTCTACAGATGGCTTGAAAAACAAAGAAGGGATATTAAGAGAAAAGAATTTTTAGGGTGAACAAAATAGCTGATGGAGCAATTGCAGAGGAACTGGCAAAAAAACAGAGAGATATTAGTGTAGCTGCATTTTTTGAAAAAAACAGGCACTTGCTTGGATTTGACAATAAAAGAAAGGCATTGCTTACTGTTATTAAAGAGGCTGTTGATAATTCTGTAGATGCATGTGAAGAGGCAGATGTATTGCCGGAGATCAGCATAGAATTAATTGATTTAGGAAATGACAGGTTTAGGGTTATAGTAGAGGATAATGGCCCTGGAATTATAAAAAAACAGATACCGCCTGTCTTTGCAAGACTGCTTTACGGGAGCAAGTTTCATAAACTCTCTCAAACCAGAGGCCAGCAGGGTATTGGAATAAGCGCGGCTGTTATGTATTCACAGTTGACAACAGGCAAGCCTTCTAAAATAACATCTAAAATAAAGAATAAGCCAGAGGCACACTATTATGAGCTTCATATTGATATCGCGCACAACAAGCCGGATATATTAAAGGACGAATCAACTAAATGGGA
>JAGLZG010000005.1 GCA_023131705.1 Nanobdellota archaeon | reverse complement strand
ATAAACGAGATTATAAAGAGTTTAAAAGAAAGCAATGAAGAAAAGAGAAAAGAAGCTGATGATATAAATTCAAAGATTGAAGAAGGGGGAGAAAATGACAAGGTTGGTTTAAACAAAGAGGTTGAAAATCTAAAGGTAAGCCTGGCAACAAATCACAATAAAATAGAGCATTTTAAGGATGAGATAAACAGGATAGAGCAGAGGAAACAAAATCTTAACAGTTCACTGAAGGAATTAGGTGAAAAGATAAAGGAGTTAAGTGAAAAGAAAGATGAACTAGAGAAGGAAAAAAAGAATAATTTTAGTGAAAAAGAGGAGATAAGCAAAAAGATAAAGATTTTCAAGGAAAAAAATAATCTTGACAAGGTAGGTGATATTGAGCAGAATATAATTGATATTGATGAAAGGTCAGAAGAACTGCAAAAAGAGATTCATGGTTTAAGGGAAAAACAACAAGAGCTTATAAGAAAAAAGGATAATCTAAGCTATCAGATTAATACAATAAGCGAGAGAATCAAGAAGGTTCTGCAGATAGAGAAAGAGAATAAAGAGCAGATAGATGAACTAAAGAAAAAAAGAGAGGAGTTTAAGAGCAGTGTTGAAGAGCTTAACAAATTGCTGGATTCTGATTCTGAGATGGCTAAAGAACTGGCAGAGCTTAGAAAAAGGTTAGTAGAGAGTACAGAGGAACTAGCCAGATTAGAGGCAAAGAATGCGGGGATTGAGGAAAGTATTGGAGGAAGCATTGCTGTTAAAAAGGTTTTGGGGTTAAAAAATAAGATTAAGGGAATATATGGAACAGTTGCTGATCTGGGCAAGGTTAACAGCAAATATTCATTAGCCTTAGAGGTTGCTGCCGGACCAAGGATAAGGAGTATTGTTGTGGAGGATGATAAAACAGCTGTTGACTGCATTAAGTTCCTAAAACAGAATAAATTCGGTGTTGCTGCTTTTTTGCCCTTGAATAAGATTAAAGGAAATAAAGCGAATGACAGCGTAAAAAAATTAGCAAATGCTGATGGATGCCATGGCTTGGCAATTGATCTTATAAAGTTCAGTCCGGAATTTAAGAATGTGTTTGAATATGTTTTTGCAAATACGATTGTTGTTGACAGTATAGACACTGCAAAAAAGCTTGGTATTGGAAAGGCGAAGATGGTCAGCCTGGATGGGGATATAGCAGAGATAAGAGGTGTTATGAAAGGGGGTTATAGGAATAAAAAGATAGGCCTGGGATTTAAAGAAGAGGATGTTTTAAAAGATATTGAAGAATATAATAACAGCATTAAAAAGATAAAGAAAAGTGCTAAGAGTTTAGAAGAGGAAAGAATTTCCAATGAGAAAAGAATAGAAGAATTAAGGATTAAGAAGGCTAATCTGGAGGGAGATATAATAAAAACAGAGAAAAGCCTGCATTTAGAGGATGCTGATATTGATGTAAGCAAGAGGCAGAAAGATGAGCTTAATAAAAGTGTTGAGGGGGTTGACAGGGAAATTGAAGATGCAGTTGAAAATATAAGCAGACTAAACAATGAATTAAAGGATATAAAGATAAAAAAACAAGAGCTAAGAAACAAGATAAGCGAGTTAAGGAATCCTGCTTTGCTTGCTGAGCTGAATACATTTGAAGAGATAAAAGCAAATCTTAATGAGGAGATAATAAGAGTTGATGGAGAGATAAAGAACATTGATGAACAGATTAACAATATACATTCTCCTGAAAAAGAGAAAACATTGCAGATATTAAAGCAGCATGACAGTGAAATAAAGCAATTTAATTCCCAGATCAAGGAATTACAGGAAAAAATAAATGAAGAGGGAGATATTTTAAAAGAAAAAGAAAAGCTTGCTGCAGAATTCTATTCAAAGTTCAAGGCTTTGTTTGACAGGAAAAAGAGGTTTGATGAAGAGGTTAATAATAATATCTTAGTCATAGAGAAGAAGAATCAGGACAGCAGAGACAGTGAAATTAAATTAAATACATTTTCTATTAAAAAGGCAGAGGTTGTTGCCAAGATAGCGGGGCTTAACCAGGAGTTTGAGCAATACCATGGTGTTGAGATTTTAACAGATAAATCAGAAGAAGAGCTTAAAAAGGAGATAGACAGGTTTGAAAAGATGCAAGTTAACATAGGAAGTGTTAATATGAGGGCCCTGGACATATATGATGACGTGGAAAAGCAGTATAATGAATTAGTTGGGAAAAAGGAAAAGTTAGGTGGGGAAAAAGAAGATGTCCTGGAGATGATGAATGAGATAGACAGCAAGAAAAAAGAGCTGTTTATGAAAACATATAATATTATAAGGGATAAGTTTAGGAGTATTTTTTCAGCAATTACAAAAAAAGGAGAGGCAGATCTAGAGTTGGAGAATGAAGAAAATCCTTTTGAGGCAGGGCTTAACATAAAGGTAAGGATCACAGGAAACCGGTTTTTGGATATAAGGGGCCTGTCGGGCGGTGAAAAAACACTGACTGCCCTGGCTTTTATATTCTCAATACAGGATAATGAGCCTGCAAGCTTTTATATTCTGGATGAGGTTGATGCTGCCTTAGATAAGCATAATTCTGAAAGGCTTTCTAATCTAATTGCAAAATATTCAGAAAAAGCGCAGTATATAATGATAAGCCATAATGACTCTATTATTTCCAAAGCTTCAAAGCTGTATGGTGTAAGCATGAACGAGCATAATGCAAGCAAGGTTGTTAGCTTAGAAATCTAAAGCCCAAGCCATCTATCTCCGAATATATGCAGTATTATCATTATAATTATCACAAGAATGCAGATAACCACTATATGGCCTGGCTTAAACTCTATCTTTGATTTGTATTCATCAAAATATCTTACCAAGCCACCCATTCCAGAGGGCATTTGTATTTTGTCTGCCATTTTTGTTGTTTTTAATAAAATATATAGGGTAAGAATAAGCCACCTTTTGTAGGAACCTTGATGTTATAATTTAATATAACGATGCTCCTTCTTAGTATTTAACTAAGCGGTATAAAAACCTTGCACCAGCCAAGGGCCACCGTTTCACCCATTCACTTAAAGACGTCAGCAGGTTATCTTTCCTTTGTCTCCAAAGGGGTTCACTGCATCATCCCAATTTTAAGCGTGGTCTCGTTTCTGTGTGGTTGCCATCCATTACTGAATGTGTTATTTCAACACTGGCCTTTTAATGGTGGGCGGACTTTCCTCAGTAGATATTATAGATAATATCCACCGTTAACTAAGCTCTTACCCTATGCAATTTGGAATAATTCATTGCTTTAAAAAGATTATGGTTTTGTTGTGCAAACAAAATAATAAAACTTATAAAAAGGAGCATAATCTCCTTAGATATGAAAACAGGATTATTTTTTGATGTTCCAAAGGAAGATCCAATGTATTCTAAGTTTGAGAAGCATGTCTTATATTGGTCCAGAAACCCTGACAAAGGTTCAGAATTTGATAAAAAGACAAAAGATTCAAATTTAGAAAAAATATCAGATTCTGAATTTCTCAGATGGTTAAAATCTAATAATTATGATATATTTTTAGGTTATGATAAAGAAGTCTATGGCCATTTTGCATTTGAAAAACAAAATGATGAACTTCATATTTTTTCTTTTTTCAGGGATAAAAAATACAAAGGGAAAGGTGTATTCATGCAAATCGCATATGACTTCCTGGATAATGCAATAAGAAGAGAAGGAATCTCAAAAGTGAGAATAAGCAAAGGGGAAAATGAAAAAGCAAAAAAATTGCTTCGCATATACTCAAGAAAAGAAGAGGATCTGGGGATAAAAGTAGATATAGAAAATGGCTGGATTGATCTGTTAAAATAATTTATTTCTCAAAAACAACTACCTTATAATTATCATCACCTATAATCAAGTCCCTTTCTTTCATTAACTTAAATTTATACTTTTCTGCTGCTTTTTTTATCAGCTCAAATGTTTTTGTTATCAGCGTTATTGTTCCTTTGTTTTTCAGTATAAATCCTGCATTGCAGAAGAATTCATTGTAGAGCTTTTCAAGCTGTTTTGGATTTGTATTATTTGTTAAATCAGGAGGATTTGTTATTATCTTATCTATGCTTTTCTCTTTTATCTTTGTATCAAGCAATTCTATGTCTATTCTTGAGAATCTAATGTTTTTTTCAATGCCTGCTATCTGCGCATTTTTCTTTGAAGCCATTACATGCCTTAATTCCCTGTCAAAACCAGATATGCCTGTTTTTACAGTTTTATTTTTGTCAAATTTCTCAAAGTTTTTAAATTTAAATTTGTCTTTTGTATAATGGTTAACAGAAAACCCAGTTGCAAATAAAGCTGCTTCTATTGGAATTGTTCCTGAGCCGCAGAAAGGGTCTATTATTTTTTCATTTGGCTTATAGTCTGCTATTCTTACCAGTGAATACGCGATTGTTCCTTTCAGCGCCTGGGGGTGAGCATATATCCTGTAATCTCTTTTACTTAAATCTTTTCTTGAGAAATCTATTCCAATACAGCAGTTATTCTTGCAGATGTAAACAAAGAATATCACATCCGGATTTTCCAGGTCAACTTTTGCTTTTATTGTGATAAAGTTTCCTGTCTCTTCCTCAATCTCATTTGAAGAAAAATTATCATTATCTATTTTCAGGCATCTTACTGCAAATGTTGTTTTATTGTTAATGAATTTCCTGATTTCATCTATATTT
>JAGLZG010000049.1 GCA_023131705.1 Nanobdellota archaeon | reverse complement strand
ATACATTGGAGATGATTGTTTCATGGAACACAGGAAGACTCTCGAGGAAGAGAAGGAGTCTTGCAGTAAAAGAGCCAACAATCTCACAGCCCAGGCTGTTAAGAGGGATGTTTTGTATCTTGAAGCTCTAGAGAAGAGAATTACTGCAAGTAAAGGAGAGAAGGCATGAAGAAGACAGGAGAGAAGTTCTTGCTCTTGAGACATGGAGGAATGGGAGACAATATGTTTCTCACTCCAATTGCCAGGAGACTTACAAAGCTGGGATATACTGTGGATGTTTCCACAACAAAGAAGACAGCTCCACTCTTTGAGAATAACCCAGACTTCAATAAGATATTCAGATGTGAAAGATTTGGAGCAATCAAAGCTCTTGAGGATGGTAAACCAGCAAATCTATTTCTTTCTGAGGATGGTGTCTGGCTTCCTGATCTGGCTCTTTATCGACACTACAAACCAGCAACAGTGAGACCCTGGAGACCTTATAATGTTGCAAATTACTTCAAGAGTATTGAAGGATGCTCTCTTCATCCAGAGCTCAGTAGAACTCAGATCAGCAATTATTCAAATATCTATGATAACAACTTTGCCTGGGCTGGGCTGGATCCTTCCAGAATTCCTGATGATGAGAAAAGACCTGTATACTTTGTTGCAAGGAATGAAAGGAAATGGGCAAAGTCTATTCTCAGCAAGCTGTCTTCTCCTCCCATTCTTCTTCAGACCTTCTCCAGTTCACCGGCAAAGTCTTTCTCTCCTGTAAGTCTTCACTCCTGGTTGAAGGAGAAAGGGGAACATATTCTCTGCTGGGATCCTGCACAGGAACTATTTACTCTTGATGGAATGCCTCTGGAGTTCCCTGATGATATCCCTTCAATTAGATGCACAGCTGCTCTGGTTGAAATGAGTCAATTCTGTATCACTGCAGATACTTGTGTTGCTCATCTTGCTGAAGCCTTGAACATTCCTCACATTACCTTCTATACAATTGTTCCAGCCTGGACAATTTCCAAATACTACAAGTATGAGATCACAGTGGACTCTACTGCTCAACTGGATGGTCAACCTTGTAAATGCTACCAGATAATCAGAGATTGTCCCAGGAAAGCCATTGAAGCAAAGAAAAGACTCCCTAAGAGGGATGCTGAATTGCTTGCAATGGTTCCAGGGAATCATCCTGTAAGAAGGGAACTTGATCTTCCTCCTGCAACACTTCCTGAAGGTTGCAATGGTGATCCTATGTCTTATTTCAAAGTCTCCAGCCCAGCTGGACTGGAAAGCTTGATTGATGCTGCTGTGAGATCCTATAATTCTGCTCTGATGGAGACTGCTTATTGCCTGGAAAGTATTGATCTCCTCAAAGTTCTCAAGGAGAATTATGAGCAGTTGAAGGGAAGGAAGTAATGAGAGACAATCCAACCAGAGTATATGCTTCAGCAGAGGAGATGGGGAGAGGCATAAACATCAGAATTATGCTTCATGCTGCAGAAGATGGATCTGCCCAATGTGTAACAAATTTAGTAACAGGGACTGTGGAAGCAGGAAAGAGAATCCCAATCTGCTTGAAATTATCTAATCAGGAAGCAGTCTCTATGATTGATAGTCTATGGCTTGCTGGAGTGAGACCTTCAAACGGAGAAGGAAGTTCTGGACAATTGGCAGCAACAGAGAAGCATCTCAAGGATATGAGAACAATTGCTTTCTCTTCTATGGGAATTGGAGAGACTCATGAAGACTAAAACAAGAATATTTATTCTAGTTTCAGATAAGGAATCCTGGGATCAGACAGAAGCATCATGTCTTGTTAATTTTGCAGTTGATCTTCCTGTCTTGATCATATACAGTCCAGATTATCCTCATGATGGAAGAGGACTCAACTCTGGGAAAGAGTTCATTGCTTCTTCTCTCATTGATGCTTTCAATATTGCAAGAGAACATTCCATCAAGCATAGAGAGAATATGTTGATGATCAGATCTGGGGCTCTCATGGAGAATAAAGGAATCCATTCCATGATCAGCTCTCTCAAAACTCATGATGTTGTCCTGGGAACTATGCTGGATCCCCAGAACAAGAATATTGAGTACACCAGAAAAGTAGAAGCAGGATTTCCTATTCCTAAGTTTGCAAAGGGAGAAGCTATTTCTGGAATTACTGATTCATGGTGGATTGATGGAGCTGTTCTAGGATTCTCACTGAAGGCTCTTCTTGCAACAGGAGAGTTTGATAATGCAGTTCAGGAACACTTCTTCATGGTTGATTACAGTATCAGAGCCAGATGGACTCAGATGAAGATTGCAATCAATCATGATGCTCCTGTGGAATACTTGAACACAAAACCATTCTCATCTGTTTTCAAGGATAGAGAGAATGAGATCTTCCACCTGGGACAACATAACTTCTTGAGGAAGCATGGAGGAGATATTTTGAGGACACTGAGAGGATAATGAAATGAGACAATTTTGTGATATAGAAGACTGTGAGGCAATCTTTGAAGGATTCTCTGATCTTGCTGGGACAAATGGATCCACTTTAATCAATAAAGCTTCAAAGTTTATCAATGCAGAAATCACAAAGTTTCATCCTCAAGCTTCAGCAGCTCTTCCATCAGAGGGAACTTCACCGAACTTCCATGTTGTATTAGCAACAGCCTCCGAAGCCATTTACTGGGCTTTGAATAGAAGAATGGTAACTTCTTCTGAGTCTGCTGAAGATGGATACTGGACTGTTTTCCACCAGGATGCTCTGGCAATTATTGAAGAAATAAAGACTGGGGAGATCAGACTTGCTCCTGATCCTAAACTCTCTGCTGTAGGAATAGGAATGACAGAAGCAGTAACTTCCACAGCTACTTCCACATGGCTAGAGAGCAATTCTCTTGTTCCTATGTCTTACTATGAAGATGATGTCTACTCAAGAATCTATACAATCACAATAGAGAGCCTGGGATCTACTCTCAAGACTTCTAAGTTCAAATGGAAAACAGATATGACTGTTGATACAGACTGGGAAGCAGAAGGAGTCTTTATGAATGTATCCTTCCTCACCCTGTCTCATGGAGTTGCAGTGAGATTCCTAGCTGAGAACTTTGACTCTTTTGAAGTGGATCAGACCTGGAAGATTGAATGTTATCCTGAGAGAGACAGCAAGAATAAAGCAGTGGGAATCAAGACTTTCCACATGGAGAGATAATGGCAACAATTGTGATGCCACCTATTACACTGGATCAGCTTCCTGAGAGTCTCAGGAATGTTGCCAGGACTTTCTCTCCAGTTCCTTTGAAGAGAGGCTTCATGCTTCCCATGTCAAAGAAGATGGAGAGAGAAACTAGAGAACAGTTCTCCAGAGGAAAGGATCCCAGAGGAAGGCTCTGGAAATCAACTGCTCCCAGGACAAAATACAATGGAAGATTTAGTGTCAATTATAATATCAGACCTTCTGGAGCTCCAGTGAGAGCTTCCAGTGTTAGACTCAGAGATACTGGTGAGTTGATGAATTCTATTCATTCTACAAAGGTCACAGCAAAGAATATTGTTGTGGAACCAGTAGGAGACAGGAATGTTGAGATTGCTCTTCAGAAGGCTTA
>JAGLZG010000048.1 GCA_023131705.1 Nanobdellota archaeon | reverse complement strand
GCCTTTTTGATTAACTCCTCTCTCTTTTTATCATACTTATTCAATTTTTCCCTTATTTCCTTAAATCCCCTGAGCATTTTATTCTAAAATAACCGCCTACATTTATAAAACTTTCTACAATACAAAAAAGCGAAAACTTTATATATAAACGAGATAATAAAATAGATTATAAAAGAGGTAAGACTAATGGTATCAACATTCAGAAATATTATAGAATTTTTTGACGAAATTGGCATATATGATGTAATCTTACCATTTCTTCTTATTTTTACAATAGTATTTGCAATACTTGAAAAAACAAAAATATTTGGAACAGAGGAAGTAGATGGTGTAAAATACACTAAAAAAAATCTTAATTCAATGGCTGCTTTTGTAATAGCATTCATGGTTATAGCTTCTTCAAAACTTGTAGAACTTATAACACAGGTATCATCTCAAGTAGTTATTTTATTATTGCTCTCAATATTCTTTTTATTGTTGGTTGGTTCTTTCTTTAAAGAAGGAGAGGGTGTTTTTTTAGAGGGCGGATGGAAAATAGCATTTATGGTTATAATGTTTTTAGGCATACTGGGAATTTTCCTTCAGGCAATACAAACAAAGCATGGTGAACCATGGTTAGAGTGGTTCTGGGATTATATGGTTGACCATTGGACATCCACTGGTGTTGGCTCAATAATACTTGCATTGGTTGTAATTGGAATTATGATGTATGTTGTCATGGAAAATAAATCATCTGCAAAAAAAACAGAAGAAGAAAAAAAGGAGTAATTAATAATAAAAAGGAGGAATAAAAATGGCATCCTATCAACTTGCAAATTTTATACAAACTTTAGATTCATGGGGCTTGACAGATATTTTGCTTCCTTTTCTCTTAATCTTTACAGTTGTTTTTGCTATACTGCAAAAAACACAGATTTTAGGAGAGGATAAAAAGAACTTTAATGTTGTAATAGCATTGGTATTAGGCGCGCTAACTGTTACGCCGCATGTAACTGGCAATTTCCCCATGGGATATGATCCTGTGGATATAATTAACAGCGCATTGCCAGGCATATCAATAGTTATAATAGCAGTTATAATGCTTTTTATACTTATTGGCTTATGGGGAGGAGAAGCAAAATGGGTTGGAGGAACTCCTTCTGCTATGATAGCATTAATAGCATTTGCACTTGTAGTATTTATATTTGGAGGGGCAGCAGGATGGTGGCAGGGGTGGGATTGGTTTGTGAACTTTTTTGGAGAGGATACAGTATCTTTGATAGTCATAATACTGGTATTTGGAATAATAATATGGTTTATAACTAAAGCTGAAACAAAGAGTCCTGGAGAAAACCTTTTTAGTAAATTTGGAGACCTGTTTAGGAAACCTTGATAAATTTGGAAACATGTTTAAAAAATAAAGATGGCAACTGTTTTAGATCTTGGCTTATTGCAGAAATTTGAAATTATCTTTCCATTTCTGCTGGTTTTTGTCATAGTTTATGCAATTTTAAGCTCTACAAAATTTTTGGGAGAAAACAAAGGCACCCACAGCTTAATAGCTTTGGCACTGGCTATTATGATGTTATTTTCAACAACAACAAGGGAAATAATAAATGCCATGTCTCCATGGTTTGTAGTATTATTTATCTTTATATTGTTTGTTCTGCTTGCCTTTAAGCTTTTTGGAACAACAGATGAAGATATAATGGGCGTATTAAAAAACCCAAAATATAGTTTTATAATATGGTGGGTAGTAGCGCTCTGCCTTATAATTGGAATAGGTGCTGTAACAAGAACAACCCTTGGAGGAGGAGAGCTAAATACAACAACAACAGAATCTCTGCATGAGGGAGATGTAGGTTCAAGAGGAACAGGAGCATTTGAATCAACAATGGTTAACCCAAAAGTTCTTGGTTTGGCTCTGATACTGCTAATAGCTACGTTTGCTATTCAAAAACTTTCTTCACAAGATGTAATAAAATAATAGCAGAAACAAACTATTTCTTTTTAATATTTTTTACAACCCTTCCAAGCTCATTAATGTTTTCTGTAAACTTTGGCAAAACCTTTTGAAAGACCTTTTCCATCGCCTTTATATCACTTCCAACATTAACTATATTCTGGTCATACTCTTTTACCTTTCCTATTATTGATGACCTTAAGCCGTCAACATTCTCTTTAACATCCTTTATCTCCTGTTCAATCTTGCTTATATTTCCCTCTACCTTTTCTTTCCATTCTATAACCTTGTTTATGCTTTTTACAATCTCTTCCCACTTTTCCTCTATTATTGCCTCTGCCATCTCCTCTATTCTTTCCTGTTCACTACCAGCAGGTTCTGGCATTTCAGGAGGCGTAAATTGGGGCTCAGCCATAGGCTGTTGAGGCATAGGACCAGCTGCAGGAGGAGGCATGGTTTCTGCACTAACAGGCCCTGCAGGGTTGCTCCCTATATCTGTCCTGTTAAGAGCATCAAAAATCTGTTGAGAAGAATAATTCTGCCTTTGCAATTCACGAATAATCTGATTATTACTTAAACCCTGATTCCTCATATTGTTAACCACATCTGAGGGAATATCTGTTGGCGTACCGCTGGGAGGAGTAATCTCTCCAGGAGGAACTTCACCTGCGGGTTCTTTCTTTTTACCAAACAAAGGCATATTTGTTCACCTCTTTTATAATCTTATACTATAAAAATATTATTATATAAAACTTTCTATTACTTGGTAGGGAAAATTAATTTTTAATTTTCCCGTTTTCTAACTTAACACTTTTTAGCTTCTCATCAATAATCTTTTCCACTTGCTCAACACTGACAAACCTTATAGGGTCCCATATCTCAACATATTTTTTTAATATATCAATTTCCTCTTTTTTAGCGTAGCCCTTTAATTCACTTATAATTTCCTTTATACCAATCTTTATATTCTCAAAACTCTTTTTTAATTCATTAATATCCAATACAATTGTTTTTAATTCAAGATTATTCTTTTTGTATCTGTTTAAGTCATTCTGCTCATTAACAAGTATCTTTCTTCTTAGATTATTGATATTTTCCTCTAAAACCTTAACTCTTCTGTTAATATTAAGGATATCATCAGAAAAATTAGTTGCACTACTAATCTCTTCTTTACCTTTCTTTTCTCCAGCAAATGGATTAAAATCGCTATCTTCTGTCATTTTATTATACTAAAATATATTGTATTATAATAAAGTTACGTTAGTATATAAAAGTAGTTATATTTGTCAACAGCTCACCGACACCA
>JAGLZG010000047.1 GCA_023131705.1 Nanobdellota archaeon | reverse complement strand
TTATAAATAGATACCTTTAAATAGTAGTGGTGCTTTATATATGTATGATGAGGGATTTGAATTGCCTTCCTATCCCTCGTTTTTTAATATGATAAAACAAATAATAAGAAAACTATATGAATACTATTTCAAAGAAGAAATAAAAGAAAAAGAGTTAGAATTGATTAATTTAAAAAATACTATAACTGATTTAAGAACGGTTTATGAAGTTGATGAACCAGACCTTTTTGATGCTATAAGTCATCTTGACCTTAGTGCTCTTTTAAGACCTCATTGTGATAAGGTGTATTTTTCTGATAGGGTTTATGGATTAACAAGTAAAGAACAAGCAAGAGATTTTAGTATATCTACTAAGGTACAATGTAAAGAGTGGATAAAAGAACAACATGACTGTGATGAATTCTCTTTTGCTTTAATGGGTTATTGGAATGTAGGACTTAAGCAATTTGCTTTTGGTATTGCTTGGAGTGACTCTCATGCTTTTAATATAATGGTAGATTATAAGAAACAGATATGGATAGTAGAACCTCAAACAAATAAGTTTATAAAAATAGAAGATGCTAAAGAACCATATTTAAATTTAAGAGTAATTATGATTTGAAAGGAGGAAATATGATAGATATAAAAAACTATTGCAGTGAAAATGTTCATGGAAATAAAGAATGTATGTTAGAAACTGACATATATAAACAGTTAAAAGGTGGGGCTTGGAAGAAAGTTGATAGAGAATTATATAATTATAGACTTAAATACAAATGAAAATAATATATATGTGTGATACAGATGATTATCATAAGATTGAAGCCTTTAGAAAGAATATACAGAATAAGGAAATAGCAATCCCAGGAGATGGAGCAGTAAAAGTCTTTGTTATCAGTGATAAAGGGAAGGTTACAAAATTAGAATGATAAAAGAAGAACCAAATCAAACATATGAATTACCTAAAGTCATAGATTACAAAAACGTTTTGTATTACTCACATCATGCAAAGAAAGTAAAGGGAACAGTACGTAACAAAGCAAAGAAGTTTGTAGATTTAGGACTTATTCAATATGATAAAGACCTTAAGTGTTTCTTTTGTAATCCAATACCTGGATATAATAAAAGCAGATATAAGATAGAGAAGGTAGATAGTGATTTTGAGTGTGATTGTCAATTTAATGTAACAACTGGATATATGTGCTCTCATATCTTAGCAGTATTTTTATATTTAAAAATAAAAAACTGGAAAAATGACAGATGAACAAGAAGATATAAATTTAGCATTTTTGTTAATATTCTTAATTATGCTCTTTATTATATAAAATGGAAAAAGAAATAAGTAAACAAGATATTGAAGACTTTTTAGAATGGAGAAAAGGTAAATGTAAGGCTATTACTAAGAAAACAGGTAGAAAATGTAGATTAAATGCAACAATGGATGGATATTGTATAAAACACTTTAAATGGAAATTAGACGAATAGATAAAGATAGGGTAATTTGTGAGTTAGAAACACAACAAGACTATGAGTTTATGTATGAGATATTTGATGAATTTAAATTATTAATGAAAAAATGGAATTAAAATTTTGGGCAGGATTTGTATTTGGATTGCTATGTGCAACCATCTTTTTAATAGGATTATTACTTTGAAATATGATATATTAAGACCTTGGAGAACATTAGACCCTTGGCAAAAGGATTATTGCTTTGACCCAGTGGACTCTGATAATTTCTTACTGACAGGTAGACAAGTAGGAAAGACAACTGGAATGAGTATACGTTCTGTGGAGCTTTGTATGAATCACTTTAAGAAAGGAGAATTTGTACTTATTAATTCTATTACAGAGAAACAAGCTTATCATATGCTGGCTAAATCTCTTGTATATGCAACAGAAAAGTACTCTAAACAAGTAATTTGGAAAGGAGATAACAAGCCAACTAAACATAGGCTTATGTTTAAGAACGGAACAGGTATACTTTGTTATGCAGCTGGTGAGACAGGAGAAGGACTTAGGGGTTATACAATCAAAAAGATAATGTCTGATGAAGGAAGTAGAATGAGTGAAGAATATTTTATTGCAACATTACCTGCTCTTTCTATCGTCGGGGGGACATTAGATATAGCAAGTACTCCATTTGGAAAGAAACATAAAGATGGTTCTGAAAAGTTCTTTTATAAATGTTCAAAAGACGATAGTTTTAAAAAGTACTTTGTTAATGGGGAGGACTGTCCAAGACATACTCCAGATTTCTTATTGAAAGCAAAGAATAGGCTGTCTAAACTTGCTTACTCACAAGAGTTCTTAGCTGTGTTTACTGATGAACTAAAAAGATTATTTAGTGATGAGATGATTGAAAGGATTTGTGTATTAAAGAGACCAATTGGGGTAAGTCCTCATAGGCATTACCTTGGTTGTGACATTGCTGGCTTTGGAGAGGATGAATGTACTTATGAGGCATTTAAGAAAGTAGGTAAGGAGATAATTCAAGTAGAGAGTATTGCAGAAAATAGAAACCTTACTACTGATACAAGTAAGAAGATTAAAACTTTAGATATGATATATAACTTTAAAAAGATAGGAATAGATGATGGAGGAGTAGGATTTGGAGTTTGGTCTGAACTAATGGATGATAACAAAACAAAGAGAAAGACAGTGGCTTTGAATAATTCAGCCAGGATAACTGATTGGGATGGAAAGAAGCATAAAAAGATATTAAAGGAGGAAATGTATATGAATTTACAAGTACTTATGGAACAAAATAGAATTAAATTATTAGATGATAGAGAGATTAAAGCAAGTCTTGCTTCAATGCAACATGATGATGGAAGGATATTTGGGTCTAATTCACACCATGCTGAAGGAATTGATAGAGGAGTTTGGTTAGCAGAAAAAGACAAAGCTTTAAATATATACGTGTATTAAAAATAACATGATAAAAATAGAAAATCAACTAAATGTAAAAGGAGAAGGGATAGATAATAGAGTTATAGTTTTAGAAGTAAAAGAAATAAATAAATTATTAACAAGATTAAATACAGATGTAAAAGATTTGTATGATTTAATTGAGACCATAGATGAAAAAGTATTATTAAAATCAGATCAGGAAAAAATAGGAGAGGATTTATAATGGCATACACAGGATTATTCGCAACAAGTGCAGAATGTATTGCTAAGGCTGGAAGCTTTTATGACTCTACGATAAACACAGAGGATAGGATAAATGAATATTGTTTACAATCAGAGTCTGTGATAAATTGTATAACAAGATATAATTGGTCTGATAAGTTCACTGCTCCAGCAACTACTACACTTAGTGCAGATGTTTGGCATTTACTTGGAGAAGCAGAAAGTAATTTAGTTGGGATTTATATGATAGAAAATAATATGCAGGGGCTTGCAGCAGCACCATACCCAAGTAGAATAGTAGCAGAAGATATGGTAAATATTTTAAGAGATAGACTTCTTTTCACATTAG
>JAGLZG010000046.1 GCA_023131705.1 Nanobdellota archaeon | reverse complement strand
GCATCTAAAGATGCTAAATTGCTGCAAACATTAGCTGCTCCGCCAGGAACATATTTTTCTTTTTTAACATTTACAACCTGAATTGGCGCTTCAGGAGATATTCTACTAACATACCCACTAATGGATTTGTCAAGCATAATGTCTCCAATTACAAGGATTTTTTTATTTCTGAAATTATCTAATATAGAATTGATTCTGTCTTCAAACTCATTTTTGATTTTACCGCTTAATTCAGTTCTATAACTGTCTTTTTCATCATGATGCGAAGAGAATTCAATCATCTCGCTATTTTCCAAACCAGTAAACCTATGATAGCATCCGGGGATTACATGAAATGAATCACCTGGTTTCATTATTGTCTTTTTGCCATCAGCCTCAAGCAGAACTTTCCCTTTTATTATATAAAATACTTCATCTTTTTTCTTATGCTGATGGGTACTACACCTATAATTCTTTTTTAATATAAGCTTTTTCCCGCAATAATCATTGTTAACAATCCAATGCTCTTCTCCCCAGACTTTTTTGATGACTTCCATTTTCTTTTTGTAATTGTTCAAGATAAAACCAAACCACTTATAAAATTTATGGTTCTTTAATCCTTGTTAAGAACTTCTTTGTAAATTTTTAGATAACCTTTAATATTATCATTCCATGTAAATCTTTCCATTGCTTTATCTGTCAAATATACATTTGCATCATCAGAGGGATTGTCAATTTCTTCATAAAATCCTATGACTTCAAAAGGCACACAATTGATCTTTATTTTGTCTCCCAGCTTTACTGCTTTTTTGAATATTTTGTCTTTAAATTGATAATTATATCCAATGGCTGTTTTGTCCCCTCCTTTTTTTAGTTGAAACAAGAATTGTTTTGATTTTGTTGTTCATTGTTTACCACTATTATTATTTGTAATAAACCCATGTTTTTCAGCAAGGTATCTTATGTGTTGATAGGAATGATGAGATTTCCCATTTGCATCTACACCGAGTGGCATTAATATTATACTCCCCCCTATATCCTCAACTAATTTACGTTCTTCTTGGTCAATATGAGGGTGATCATCAGATGAGTCATCTGGTTCAACAACATAGTCACCTCCTTTTGTAAGCACATTTGGTTGGTATGCTTTTATTACATCACTTGCTCTTTCTCCATCAAATAAAACAATACCATCAACTACCCCTAAGTTTGCAATTTGTCTAGCCCTTTCTCCCTGACTATGCGAAGCTATTTTTCCATGACCCCAGTTAGTCTTATATTTTTTATCCAGCAATTCATATGATTTATCAGAATTCATCGCGACTAATAAGAAAATTTTATTTGGATTTAACATATCTTCTCCAAACTTTTGAACTAATTGTTCATGTACACTTTTGTAATATTCTGGGTAAAGATTAAAATTAGTTTTTAAACATTTAGAAAACTCTAATGTACCTGTATGCCCTACATGTTGCGGAAAATCATATGATCCTATGTTTAAAACCTTTAGTATATCTGTTCTTGGAGCCAATTCTCTCACAATGTAATCTAATGTTAAGACTTTACTAGCTGTAACAGGAGAGTTTATATGGTCTTTATATCTTGGTGCATATCTCATAGGACAATAAGTTAAAAAACTACTTATAAAATTTATGATTTATTAATCATTATTTAAAATCTCTTTATAGATTTTAATGTATCCTTTAATATTATCATCCCATATGAATCTTTTTATTGGCTTTACATTATATTTTTTATTGCAGACCATTTCAACACCAACTGCAATTGCCTCTGGTGAGGCTGGTTTTACTAAAACATATTTTCCAGAGATAATTTCTGGAAGAGAGGTTGTGTTAGAGGCAACAACAGGCTTTTTCATTGCTATTGATTCTGCTGCTGCAAAGCCAAATCCTTCTGTTAGGGAAGGAACTATTACACAATCTGCTGCTTTAATGTAGTCAGGCAATTCATTTCTTGGAACAGGCTCTTTTAGGATTATGTTTTTTTCTATATCCATCTTTTTTATCAAATTTAAGATATAGTTGTATCTCCTTATATATGCCCTGTCTTTGCTTATAATTGCCAATAACCTAAAATTTTTAATTTTTTTATTGATTAAGGGAATGGCTTTTATCAAATATTCAAGACCTTTACTTACTCCCGGCCTTCCGTAAAACAAGCAGATAAAATTATTTTTTAGATTTAAATTATTTCTTATACCTTTTCCATTGTATTTTTTTGGATTAAAGAAATCATAATCAACTCCATTATAGACAACACTGCATTTTTCTTTTGGAATATTTTCTTTTAAAACCTGTTTTTGCGTTGAATATGAAACAGATATAAATTTATTAAATCTTAGCATCATTACAAGCTTTTCAAGAAACCTGTGGAGTTTAGCTCCTATAAAAGTTAGGCCCTGAAAGGATTTCCAGTTTTTGCCTATGACCTCATGGACTGTTATTAAAGAAGGCTTACCTAATAATTTTGCAGCAACAAAAGCAGGAAATGCGCCATTATAGGTTGTTGTATGGATAATTTCTGCTTTTTTTCCAAGGCTTATTGCTTTTGGAATTGCCAAAAATGTAAACCAGTACCTGCTATGAAAGCAATTTATTCTATGAACTTTAACTTTATTGATTATTTCAAAACTTTTTGTGTTTTTTAATCTGTGCGTTAAGACAGTTACATCATGGCCATGTTTAGCCAGACCTTGTGCCAGGCTCTTAAAAACAACCTCTACACCTCCAATATGCGGGTAGTAGTTTTCCAAAACAAAGAGAATTTTCATTGTATCCGAACCTTTGTGAGGATGCTTAAAAATCGAAAGATTTTCATTGTTATTTTTTCTTATACGCCTTGTCTATTGCTATTTTTCTTACTACTATATCCACCTTTTTCTGGGTTTTTCTTAAAACAGTGTATGTATAAAAAACAGCGCCTGTAATAAACATAAACCCTGCTACTATAAAGAAATCCATTGTTCTTCCAAAATCAAGTATGTCCTTTACAATGAAATCAAGAGAGTGTGGCAATATTACTATGAATATAAAAACAGCCCATAGTACCATCCAGAAACCACTTTCTTTTACTGTAAACTCATTTCTTTTTTTATGCAAAAATGTTATATAGAGCATAAAAAGGGCAAATAAAATTCCCAGTATCTGAATTCCCATAATCATTTTATCTTTTAAACCTCCATAAAAGCATGTTAAACACAATCTTGAATCCATCTATTATTGTTGTCCCTTTGTATTTGTTTGAATATATTGTTTTTATTGGAATTTCTCCATATTTTAGATCATGCTTTCCTGTATTTGCAATCATTTCTGATTCCATGCTGTAATCTGAGTGTGTCCATCTTATCTTTTTGTAGCTTTCTGATGTAAATGCACGGAAACCGCACTGTGTGTCCTTTAATTCTACACTATATAATAACTTTATGAATTTATTGATAAGTATATTCCCTATTTTCAGTATGAAAGGCATTTGTCTGGTAAATCTTCTATAACTAAATACAATATCTTTGTCTTTTAGAGCTTCTAAAATTCTTGGAATATCATCCGGGTTATGCTGGCCATCTGCATCCATTGCAATTATTATATCTGCTTTGTTTTTCATGGCAAAGTCGCAGCCAGTTTTAAGAGCAGCGCCTTTTCCCATGTTTACTATGTTTTTTAGGGCATAAACATCCAGTCTTTTTGCAATCTTATAGGTATCATCCCTGCTGCCATCATCAACTACAATAATATTATTGACATATTTTTTTGTTTTTTTAATTACATCAGAAATATGTCTGCTTTCATTATAAGCAGGGATAACAACCCATACAGATTTATTTTGCATTTTTAGGATATACTAATGACCTTTACTTCAAAGTGAAGTGTTTTATTTCCGAGAGGGTGTGCATCAGGATCTGTTCCGTATGCTTTTTCAGGAGGTATTGTTATTGTTTTTGTTTCATTTAGTTTCATCCCAATAACTCCATTGTCAAAACCTTCTATCATCTGGCCAGCACCAGCAACAAATTCTAACGGCTCTTTTCCTTTTGAACTATCAAAAACAGTTCCGTCATTTAGTGTTCCAGTGTATTCCACTTTTACTTTATCCCCTTTTTTTACTTCTATTTTTTCTATTAATTCATCCATAATATTCATTTCCTCTGGTTCCCAATTGACTTTCCATACAATTATTCTTTGTCCGGTGAATGTTGTTCTATCACTGAATTTTTTAAAATACCTTGAGCCATGGCCGTCAAAGAAGAATAATCTTGTGAATGTGCTTTTTGCTAATAATGGATGGGTTAATAAACATTTATAACTTTCTCCGTCTGGGATTAACGCTAATGAAGCCCCAATTGTATTATCATCAAATTTCTTTTCAAAAAGACCTTGTTTTGCTGCATAAACAATTGAGTTAGGATGTTTTACTCCTTGCTGTGTTGGGATAATTGCATTATGGTCTGTTAGATTAATCTGAATTCCATTTGAGCAGGTTACTATGTCTTCATCTACTTTAGCAGAGTACGGCCCCCCCATATAGGATGGCCAGGGGCTTATCCAACTGTCCGCTTTTGTTGATTGTATTTCATAGTATATCTTATCTGCTTCCTCATCACTCATATTAAATTCATTTTTTAGGAATTCAACACTTTTATCATAAGGTTTTCCTCTTATAGTTTGCCACATCTTGGCGTTATAAAAATCCCAGGAACCGAAATGGCCCCAAACACCTGCCTTTCCAATCATATCCTGTGATGTTATGTAATATTGAGGAATTAGATCATCACAGTGAGTCAGTTTTGT
>JAGLZG010000045.1 GCA_023131705.1 Nanobdellota archaeon | reverse complement strand
CAGCCTACCCTGGAGAGGTATGATTGCCATGTGATCAAAACTCATGCATATTATGAACAGGAGGAGCTGGAGTTTATTCCTGATTTTGTAATCACCTCAATCAGACCAACTGCAGATATCATCCAATCAATGAAAGCTCAAAGGGCAAAAGGGCTGGAGGAGCATTTCAAAAATGCAGGAGCTCATGAGGATATTGATGAGTTCCTGGGCTGGCTCAGAAAATGGGAGGCACATCCTCAGCACGTTTATCAAATGGATTTTGAGGATCTACATCAGAAACGAATTATGAGCATCCTCAGGGATCTAAATGGGGCAATGAATATGGGGCTCACAAATGAGCAGCTGCTCAAAGTTCAAACAAATCTGAAAAGGATGAGACCTCCTAAAAAGGGATTCAATCCCACCACATTACTCACACCAACTCACATCAAATGAAAGTATTAAATATATCAACAGATGATTATGCAAATTTTGCACATGACAATGCAGGAGCTCTCAGATCTGTGGGAGTTGATTGCCTGGATATCAAAACACATCCCCACGTTTTCAACTACCCAACAGAGAGCCAGATCATGGATGCTCAGCAAATTAGACAGATGGCACTCCAGGCAGATATCATCCAGATTTTCCACAGTGATATCACTATCCTAAACATAGTTAAGGATCTAAAAAAAAGGATCATTGTATATCACACTGGCACCAGGTACAGAATAGGGAGCTCCCATCTCAATGCAACTTTCAATCCTCATGTGGAGATGTCAATCATTGCCCTGGGAGAGTTCAATGGGCTGGGAGCAAAGAATCAAAAATATCTAGTGGGAGCTGTAGACAATACAAATATCCTGCCAGCAGCTCCTGTGGATTCAATGCTGATAATTGCACACTATCCCAGCAGTCCAAAAGTAAAAGGAACAGCAAAGATCCAGGAAATGATCACAGAGATCTCCAGGCATCATGATTTTATCTGGAATTGTTCCACAGAGATTGTGCCCTATGCAGAACAGCTGAAAAGAATCAGAGATTGTGATATATATGTGGAGCTGTTCAAACCTCAATTAAATGGCAGAACATATGGCAGCTGGGGGATCACTGCACTGGAGGCAGCTGCTGCAGGAAAAATTGTGGTGACTCAGAATCTGAATCATGATTTTTACCTGGCTAATTATCAGGATTGTGCCCTGGTGATCTGCAATACAGAAACCGATTTTTTAAACAATATAAACACTCTCCTCAACCTCTCCTCTGGTGATATCAGAAAATTCCAGGAGAGATCTCAGAAATGGATACAAAACTACCACTCCCCTGAGGCAACAGGAATGCAACTGATAAAAATATTAGATATATGAGCTATACAGATAAATTGAAAAAATTTAATGATTCTGAGAAATACCTCCAGGAGCTGGAATTTCTCAGAGGGCTGATATCAACATACAGCCCACAAAATACAATCCTGGATTATGGATGTGGCAATGGTTTTGCTGTTAATCATCTCCATGATTGTGGATTAAATTTCATAGGAGGGCATGATGTAAAACACA
>JAGLZG010000044.1 GCA_023131705.1 Nanobdellota archaeon | reverse complement strand
CAGGGCAAGTGTTTCTTTTTTGGGAAATATTGCAAGAAGGTTTGCAGAATTAAGTGTTATTAAGATGGTTATAGATGAGCTAAACAAAGATGATGTTATTGTTTTAGATGGAGACTTAGAGGCAAAATACACAAATGAAGAAATATATCTTGATGGTATTTACAGGAAGGCCATGGAAAAAGATATCGTGGTTTCTGCGCTAAGCAAAACATGCGGGTTATTTACAGATAAGGGCAATAGTGTTTTATCTGTTCTGAATGAGATGAGTGAAAAAGAAGAATGGTATTACACAAATGTTGCAGAAATAAACAATGAAAAACATAAGGCAGAGATGTTTTTTATAAAGCTAAATAAAAAATCAAAATATACCTTTAGGTTTGAGATTTTCAATAAGCAGAAAGATAAGATTAATAATGTTTTAAGCCTGTTAAAAAATAATTCTTTGGATAATGTTTTTATTGGATATCCTTACGGCTTAATAGAAGCTGACAGGTTTGCAAGAGTCAGCAACAGGGAAACCGAGTATATAAAAACTAATTTCATGGTCAGGGCAGGAAAACAATGGAAAACTATAAGCAGTTATCTAAGAACAACAAACAGTCATAATATACTGGATAACATAGGATAATTGTGTTAGTTCTTTAGCGTAGTATCATAAATTTTATATATGAGTATCTCAAGAATAGATATAATAGGACGTAGTATAGTTAATGCTATAATCCTATTAAAAGAGAGAAGTGGTTCTCTTGGCAAAGAAAAAAGAAAAAAAGGAGGTAAACAAAATGGTGGATGAAAGAATTGGAAACTATTCCTTTACAATTGGAGTAGTAATAGCTTTGATTCTTGGATTGGCTTCAGCTTATATAACAGGAACAGCAGCTAGCGTACTAGTATCCATATTAATAATATTAGGACTAGTAGTCGGTTTCCTGAATGTAACTGGAAAAGAGACAAAAGAATTTTTGCTTGTAGCTGCAGTATTGGCTGTTGTATTGAGCATGACAAGTGTTTCAGCTAATATAGGCGGTGTTATGTATCTTGGACCTTACATAAAAGGAGTAGTAGATTACATATTAGTCTTTATTGTACCGGCTGTTCTTATAGTTGGTCTGAAAGACATAATTAGAATAGCTAAACCATAAATTATTTTATGGTTTATTTTTTTCTTTTTTAATTTTGTTAAAGATATTTTAAATATTTTAAGATTTTCTAACACCACTAAATTTTTCTATTAATTTATAAACATACCATACATTAACCAAATCTATGAAACAAATTAATCAAATTCTAAAACAAAATTGGTAAAAAGTTCTGGAATAAATGCTGAACTTCTTTGTCGCCTCGCTACTATCATTTTGTAAGTTTGACAGAAGTGAAGGGTCGCCCTGTTTTAGAACTCCTATTATGTTTTGTAATCTTTACGATTCCTAAGAACTCTAATTCTGCAAGATGCCTTTTTAGAACTCTATCAGAAGTATTTATTTTTCTTTCTAGTTGACTAATTACATACTCTCCTTGTTTTAGGTATTTCAAAATTTCTTTTTTTATCATTAATCCAGTTCTATAAGTCATACAATAAATTTATCGTAAGATTTATATATAAGTTCATCCCAACAATTGTTTGTAAGATGAATAATAAAAAAACTTATTTGGAAGATTCTTATAAAGATGCCATGAGCTTTGAAAGAATAAAGGATTTAAAAGACTATAGGGTAGAAAACAGAGATTTGTGCATGCTTTTATTGAATAGAAAGAAGAAGAAAAAGAAGAGGCGTTTTTAATCTATTTAACATACTCTTATGAAAGAAGCAACAATAAAAAAAGTAGAGATAACATTAATTGTAGTACAATGGACTATTTTTTTATGTAATATATTGAAACAAGGTACTGATTTAGGTTGGCTATTAGCCAATATACTGATATCATGGTCTATCTTAAAACGAGATATAAACTTTAATCCCTACTATAGATAGAATAAAAAATAAAACTATTTTTCAGCTTCTTCTTTTTCTTCAGCTACTGCTTCTTCACCTTCTTTTGGTGCTTCCTCTCCCTCAGCAGGCGCAGCTCCCTCTGCTGCCTCTCCTTCAGCAGGCAATAGCTCTTTTATTAGGACATCTGGTATCTTTTCTTCCCTTAGCTTAGCTTTAACAGCAGATCTTGGCTGGGAAGCCATGCCTGATATAATCTCTTTTGCTTTTGCTTCAAGCTCTGCTCTTCTTTCTTCCATCTCTTTTGCCAGCTTTTTCTTCTCTGCCTCTAGTTTTGCTTTTTCCTCTTCTGTTAACTCTGTCTTCTCTTCCTTGATTTCTTTATCAAACTTTCCTTCATTAACAAGTTTTATAGCCTCTACAGCTGGTTTCCCTTCAACAAGTATTCCCATAGAATTGCATGTCCCGATTATTTCCTTAACTTTTTCTTTTAGTGTTTTACCAAGTAAATTTGATTCTTTCATCTTAGCGACTTTTATTATTTGCTCAATAAGAACATCAGCAACCTTATCTTCTTTAGGATTTCCAGAGCCTTTTTCAATATTAGCCTCTTTTTTTATCAATGCAGAGGCAGGCGGCGTTCCTATAGCTATCTCAAAGCTTTTTGTATCTTTATCTATAATAACCTCTACAGGAACTTTCATCCCTTTAAAAGCATCAGTCTTTTTATTAATTTCAGCTACAACTTGGCCTATATTAACACCCATTGGTCCAAGGGCTGGTCCCAACGGAGGGGCTGCTGTAGCTTTTCCACCCTCTACTAATACCTTGATAGACTCTTTCGCCATAATAGAAAGGGATTTCTAACTGGTTTATAAATGTTGTTTTTTTGATTATATATCTTTAACTTTATTATAATCAAATTTAACATTAGAAATGTTAATTGGCACTATTAAGTCGTATGACCAGTATGATTTACCCCTAAGAGTTTTTTCTTTCTTAACAAATAAAGGTGTTGACGGAAATATAAAATTTGATACAAAAGGAATAAATTTTCTTAGATATGCTTTTTTTGTGCATTCTCCTAATTTTGTATCAAAAGAAAACTCACCCCATACCCTTGAGATGATTCTAGAGGGATTAAATCCTTTATCTGATGGTTGAATCAAATTTTTTTTATATAAACCTAAGTAGTTCTTTATAGCAAAATAAGTAAAACTTCCAATAATTTCTGCCTTATGGATTGATTCCCCTTTAGTGCCTTCCCTATGTATAATCTCAAATATTCTATCTATTACTTTCACATTAAATATGGGATAATGTTTTTTTGATTTACAGGGATCTTTAAGCTTTTTTTTAGAAAGATGATGGTTTGCTCTAATTTTGGCAAGTGATAATTTTCTAGCTTTTAGCTCTAAATCTAACGGGTCATTTGAAGAATTAAAAATATTACTTAATTTATAATTAAAATCATTTTCTTTAACATCAAGATATCCAAATCTAATATGGCATCTCAAGCCGGGAATTAAAGGGACTGCTTCTGGCTTATCTAAAAGTTTGGATTCGGATTCTCTTAAATTATAGAATATATTTACAATATTGCTTATTTTATTGTCTTTTTCTTTGATTATATCTTTAAGACCTTTTATCTCTTCTTTTGATTTATTCATTTGACCTTCTTGGTAATCAATTATTCCTTTATGCCTATAAAAAATATTTTCATTATGCAGTTCATCAAGAGATTTTCTAAAATAAAAATCATCTTCCAATAAACTATCTATAGCTGATGATACAAGTTTGAAATAAGATTCATGCCTATCTTTGTCTTCTTTATTTAGGTACCTGTCAGGATGATGATACATAGCTATCCTTTTTTTAAAGCCTGAGAGAAAACTTTTCAAATCATTAAATTCCATACTTTTTAAGAGCCAAGGTTCAATACCTACAAATCTAAATGGGTTAAGTTCTTTTTTTTCACTTAATTTTATAAGGTGATCTAGGTTTTTTATGTTCATTTTAAAATTATGGAAAAGTAGGTTTTACTTCTTAATCAGATTCTTCAAAATAAGAGGAATCTATCTCATTTCTTCTAAACTCAAGGATAACTTCTGGAGAATATCCAGTAGATTTGCTTTCATTTACCAATCCTTTGAGTATATGTATTGCACTTATTCCCCTTTTTAGTTTTGATCCTCTAATTTTGCTCCCATCAATCAATTCGTCAATAAGGGCTTTTGTCCTTCCTTCTCCCAATTCATGCATTAGAGTAAAGCACAAATCATAAGTTATACTACCACACTCCTCTTTATTGATATCATTTCTAAAATCTTCAGCACTTCCTAAAAAATTCAAAAATTCCGTAAATATATCATAATTTCCTTTTATTGATTGCAAATAACCTGTATTATAATTAGTTTCTACAGCATTTAAAAACCATTCAACTTTTTTATTTCTACCTTGAATACTTAAGGTGTTAGCTAGAGGTATATCAATAATAGATTCTAATTGAGATTCTGAAAGTCCAATTTCTGTAAATTTTTTAAGAACAGGAATTAATTTATCACCCAAGCCAGGCTTCCTTTTTATAAGTTTTCCAATTACCTGTAATTCTTTGGATTCATAAGGCTGTAATGCTTTATCATCTGCTGTAGCTGTTGCATTATACTGTCCTTTATTATTTTTGTATGCCATTGTGATAGTTAGTTTGAACTAGTATATAAATCTTTCGTTTTTGTAGTAACTTACTAGTAATTAAAATATTCAGTAAATTATCTATCACAAAATTTACCTGATTTCTCTAGATTTCTTAAATTGTATGTAAATAGGACTGTTCTGTTGAGAGTTTTGGCACAGATTTCTAGTGCTATACCAAAAATTTAAGAAATAAAAAGGACGGGCTCCGCCAAAGTACCCGTCCGCTTTATCTAAAGGCCTCTTTTTCCCAGAAAATAATTATTTATTTAATTATGATGGCTCCCTGACTTTTCTTAAGTGTGGGGGTAGTTTACAGAAATAAGGTAACAGGGAGCCTTGATCTTTACCTTATTATTTTATCACTTTTTTTTGTATCCCAGAGGGATACAAGAGCAAACAAATATTATATTCATTTTTGTTTGCGATTGTAAGTATGGGGTAGTTTGCTTAACTCTTTTTTCCACATCAGGCCAATCCTTATCATCTCATTGTAAAGCTTGTCGCTTAACTTATACGTCCTTTTATACATATCATAATCAATTATGCCCATGCTTTTCATTGGTGTTAATATCCT
>JAGLZG010000043.1 GCA_023131705.1 Nanobdellota archaeon | reverse complement strand
AGATTTATACTTAGAAATCTTCGATTTCTCTTGTATAAATCTTTTTAACAATCTAAGAACAAAAAACTAACTCTTTAATCTTTTCTCTTTTAATGCAACTAATTGCATTAGTTTTAGGAGTTTAATTTCCTGCTTTAATTCATCTATCTCGCTTCTTAGTTCTGTTACCAGCTCATAATTATGCTGGATATTATCTGTGTTTTCAATCATAACAGAAGGGACTTCTTTTAGTTTAACTACATGAGAATTCATCTCCTTTACCCACTCATCCATGTTTGATTTAAGTTCATCTAAAGTAAGTTTTGACATCTAATATACCTCTTTTTTCTCGTATTGTTTGTATATTTGTTATATACTAGTATACATTTCTGTATATTGATATATTTAAATGTTTCGGTTTTATAGTAAGAGCCATTTATATTTGTGTAAAATTTGTGGCTCTTACTATAAAATCCAAAATTTAATAAATATTGGTGCAATACAAAAACAAATGGATAACCCTGAGCTGATATTATCGTGGAAAAACAAGAAATGGGAAAAAAGGTACAATAGAGAGGATTTTGGAGGAAGGTTTAGGAAATATATTGGAAAGATTCATCTGGATTTTGGATGTGGCTTTGGAACATTTGCATATCTTGTTGCTAAAAATAATCCTGACAAAACAGTTTGTGGTTTTGATATAAATAAAGACAAAATTAAGATTGGAAAAAAGCATTATAAATTAAAAAACCTGTATCTTAAAGCAACAGACAAAATAACAGGAAAGTTTGATTCTATATCATTATTTTTTGTTGTTCATCATCTAAAATACATGGAAAAATATCTTAGAGAGTTCTATAAACACCTTAATCCTGGTGGAAAGATTATGATATATGATTTCAGAAAAGTTTCTAAGCCTAAATTTATGAAGTGGTATAAAAAGAAAAAAGAGATTGGAGAATATACAGACAGCTTTGAAAAATCCTATAAAGAGCAGAATAAGTATACTCCTGAAAAGTTTGATTCTATTGCAGAAAAGATTGGTTTTAAGACAATAAACTGTGAGAAAGCTGGTAATTATTGGTTTGTTTATATTGGAAAAAAATAAACCGCTCCCAACGGGATTCGAACCCGTGTCCCTGCCTCGAAAAGGCAGAATGATTGGCCGGACTACACTATGGGAGCAACACTCTTTAGAAATAGTGAGGGTTTAAAAAGCTTGTGTTTACGTGCTGACAATTCAGCAAGAAAGCATAAAAAGGGTTTAAATAGCTGCTATTGAATTGCAGGATTTCATTAGGACAAACCATAGTGATTGGACAGTTCAGCAATGAGCTAGGCCAACTGTGTTACATTAGTAAAATGGAATTTTTGCAATCCAATTTTAAAAAAATGGAAAAAGTTGCAGCATACTGCGGAATAGATGTAAGTCTTAAGTCCCATAAGGTATGTTTATTGGATGGGAAGCAAGAAGTTATTAGAAGATTCTCTATTTTGAACAATAGAGATGGATTTGAAACTCTTGAAAACAGCATGGATAAAAACACTTTAATTTGCTTAGAACCAACAGGAGTCTACAGTATAAATATATTTATCTATATAAAAAAACGAGGATATAATATTAGATTTTGCGGAACTTGCAGCTCACGTCGTTTTAGAGAGTCAATGTTTGGCAAGAAAAAACATGATAACCTTGATTGTCTGGCTCTGGCAAAATACAGGCTTGTTAATGAAGACCTGACTTTTGACGGTCTAAAACTATTGGAGAAGTTCTCTGAACTGAATAACTATAAAAAAGACAAAAAATATTTGCTCTTTTTAGATAAAGTGGAAGAGTATAAAAAGATTTCAAAAAAAATATCCATTCTGAAAACTAAAATTAAGGCTATTATAGACATCAGGTTTCCTGAAGCTATTGAAATTTTTAATAATCGCGGGTGCAAAGCAATTATGGAAGCTCTTTGCCACTCTAAAGAAGACATTCTAAAAGGTAAAGTTGAATGTAAAAAACTTTCTGAAATTCAGGAAAAAATAAAAAATAGTATAGGACAATATGACGTTAAAACTGATGAATTCAAAGACTATGTTGATGAATTAAAAACATTGGAAGAACAAGTAAAAGATTTGCAAAAAACCATCAAAATAGATTTATATGAAATGGGATACTCATCCCTGTTTGACTATAAAGGTTTGGATACAATCAATATTGGTTTACTGGTAAGCGGAATAGCCGATATAAAAAGATTTTTTAAGTATAGTCAGAATGGCCAGTTTAATAAAAAAAGAAGCCTGAGGGCATTTAAAGAATTTATGGGGATTGCGGTTACTTCAAACCAGAGTGGAGGACGTGAAGGCGGGCATAAATTAGTAAGATCTGGTAATATAGAATTGAGAAATATATTGTTTATGATGACCTTAAGCTATATAGGTAATTATAAGGATGCAACAACCACTGGAGAGTATAAAGAGTTTGATCCTGTTAGGTTTAGAAATCTTTACGAGAAACTGGTTAATAATAATGTCAAGAAAATGGTAGCTATAACCAAGGTTATGAATAAGATTGCTACTGATTTGTTTTTTGTGCTTAAGGATGTAACTGAGACCGCATCTTGATTTATTCAGAACATTATTAAGGAACATATATTAAAAACAAACGTAATCTAAATTTAATTTGTTTCTCTTTATCCTTATATTTCGTCACACGGTAAAAGGCTAAATCCTGTTCCATTCTCCATAAATTTCTTTTCTTCAAGAAGCAAAGGTTTTAACCATTCATGGAATTCTTCAAGACTTAAATCCCTTGGTATTGGGTTTTTTTTTAAGAATTCACACTGTTATTTTTTAGTTTTATTAAAATTAATTCTAAGTTTTTAGTTTTATATGAAAATTAGATTAAACATATATAAGATAATACTATCAAAATGGTTCGTCACAAGAAGATAAAAGAAATAGCCGAATTAATAGATTATTTTGTAGATAAATATAACAAAATAAGAAACAGAGAATCATTTCCTCATTTTTGATGCCTGTCCATAAATCAATAATCTTTATACATAAATTTATAAATGAATATAGATTTATAGTTATATAAGTTAAATAAAGAGGTAAGTATGGCAAAGAGAGTAAAAAAATCAAGAGTAAGTAAATGGATGATAGGTGGAGTAGGAACTGGAGCGATTTTATTGATTGGATATTTAGCATTTTTAGGAGTTATTGAAATAACAGGCTATTCTGGAAATATGAGCTGTGCAGGAACTCCTGAAGACCCTTGCTTTGCCTTTATTAATTTCACGACAAAGGAAGATGTTTTCATTTATCCAAATGAATCATGGGATAAGACTTCTTTTGATACAGAACCAGAAGTTAAGGAAATTCGTATGTATCGTTCTTGGGGGGAAGGCTGGAGAGAAATTAAACTGAATGAAACTTGTAAGGGAACTTGGTGCGGTGGAAAACGAGGAGTAAAAGATAATGCCTATTCTTTTGCATTTAGAAGGGGGAAAGATTATCAAATTATGTTCAAAGCGTATAAGCACAATCCCGCTGATATAGTTAAATGGGGTTTTGCAGACATAAACTATTTTTGGAATGGAAATGTAACAGCTAAAAAAGTAAAAATAGCAAATTGGAACTTGCAGATATTTGGAAATAAAAAAGCTTCAAATGATACATTACTGCAAATTTACGCTTCAATTATTGATGATTATGATATTATTTTTATTCAGGAAATAAGAAATAAAGACCAGACAGCATTTCCTAAATTATGTAATTTATTACCTGATTATGCCTGCAATGTTTCAAGCAGGGCAGGAAGAACTACCAGCAAAGAACAATATGGAATCATTTACAGAAGAGGCATTACAATAGAGAGCTGGAAAGATTTTAATCCTGATACTCAGGACAGATGGGAAAGACCACCAGTTGAAGTTACTTTTAATGTAGAGGATTATAAAATAATAGCCTACAATATCCATATCAAACCTAGTGATGTAACAAATGAATTAGCTTATTTAGAAGATGTTGTCAGGACAGACGGAAATGTTATTGTCTTGGGCGATTTGAATGCAGATTGTTCATATTACAATCCTGTAACTGAAATAGAATTTGACAGTTGGAATTGGATTATACAAGATAACGAGGACACAACTGTTGCTACAACTGATTGTGCTTATGATAGAATAATTATGAATGATGATGCTTATCAGGAATATGTTTCTTATGAGATTTTTACAGAGGGCATAACTAAAGATGTTTCAGACCATTACTTGGTATGGGTTGAGATTGAAACAGGTGAGAAGTAATTAATGAGGCTTGTAACATATTAGTTTATGGACAGAAATTATTTTGTGGACTGTGTTGATACATATTAGAACAATAATTATTAAAGGAATGTAGATTCTTTAGTGAAACCTATACTATTGAAAAAATCTAATACTTCTTGAAAAAATGCCATTTAAACATCTTAATAATAATTTTTGATGTTTTTATAGTTTGTGTTATGACCAATTGATAATTACATCAAACATACCCTTGCTATTTAAAAAGAGCCTACCTGTAAACCAGTTCTACTGGCTCACGCACCTTTTAAGGTAACATCATATAGCTCACGCTATCAGTTTTATGATTGTGAAAAATATCCCGATTCGCAACACTCGGCAAAATATCCCTTTGGTGCAACAGAACCGGTTGTCAATGATGATAAATGGGGCTACAAGTCAAGAGCAGAACTGGCTAAAGAAGGGATAAGGAAGCTGATAGTTGAGTTGAGGAAGTGAGATAATGTCTAAGATTGTTAGGTTGAAATTTTAAGAAAGGGCTATATTACCTACTTGTATTATCAATGTGTCTTTTGGAACATATGATTCTCCATTCTTATTTATTTTAAAGGCATCATTAGTTATTATTGTTGTGTATTTGCATTTATCAGATTCTACAAAAATAGATAATTCTCCTATTTCAAATCTATCCCTAATCTTATGATTTTTTGTTTTATCTATCCATTCATGTTTAAACATATCCTTAATCAATGGGTGTTTTTCAGAAAAAATATTTACTTCAGACTGTAAAAAAATAGCAAATAACTCTTCAATTTCTTTTTTATCAAGAGAATATCCATACTTATTTTCAATCGCTTCAAACATATGATTCAAACTCTCATAAACAATAGCAGGAGTAATTATTAATCTTCCTCTAAATCTGCTAATAATTCTTAATAATTTTTTGTAAGTCTCAATATTCATAAAAATATCTTTCTCTCCATCAAGAGTATTTTTATCATATTTATCGTCAAATTTACCTAACATCATAAGACAAAAAGCATATGTATCTAAGAAAATATTTTTATGTAAGTATTTCCTAAATTTTCTTGCATAAAGATGGTCTTTAAAAAAACGAGTATGAGAAAAATTTGATAAATTCATTATACCATTTATCCTATTTTTTTCAATTGTTCTAATCTATTTTTTAAGATTGGTTCAATGTCTCCTTTTTCTAATTTGTTGACATCAGTTCCTATAATGTCTTTGTTGTCTCCTATAAATTTATCTACATCTCCTTCTTCTAAGTCTGTGTTAAGAAAACTTGCAAGAAAAACATCCATCCGATCTTCCTTTAACCCAGAAATCTTTTCTGCTTTAGTTTCATATATCCTTGTTGTTTTCTCAGTATTTTCTTTTTTATTGATAATCACTTTAACCCTAATTGGTGTTACCTGATTAATATATGTCCTAAATGTTGTGATTACAACCAATTCCTCACCACCATTTGATGCACTTTTTACATCAAAATCATAAACAGCCGCATATGTATTGAAAATAATATTTTTCACTTTCCCCATATAATTTCCTAAATCCATCTTATACTCCTTTTAAATAGTAATTTGTTCTCTAATAAAATAAAGAAGATAGCTATCTTTATAATGGTTGTTGTTTTTGAAATTAGAATACGCATACACCCCTTTTTTTTAACATAACCACCTCGTTGATTTTTAACAGATTTTGAAGTATATAAATATTTCTAATATACAACCATATTTACAAAAAAAACAAAAGTTCTATTACCACTTGACATAGACACCTAAAACTTATAAATCTTTTCGTCTATACACTTAATGAGGTGATATAACATGGTAAATGAAAAAATGAAAGAAGGAATGAAAGAATATGGGAAGCACTTATATGCAGAGCCATAAAAAAAGGTTTTTATGTTGAAGCTGTTAGTTTAATCCACCACATCATGTAAATGTTAACAATACCTACTATAACTAACATGAATGTAGCTAAAGATAAAATAAAAGTTCCTAAGACCATAAAGAGAGCATAATTCATTTTTTATCCAAATATTTAAAATGTTCTTTACCTATTTTCGAATAAATTTCATCTAAATTTTTAATTGTTTTTTCATTGATTCTATTATCTGATATAATCAGAATTAAAAAAAATAGAATAATAATACATATAAGTATTATATTTGAATAAAGAGTCCACCCATTAATATTTGATGAGATAAGTAATGAAAAAAAAGCAATAGATATAGATACTATAACAAAAATAAATTGAGTATTAACAGCTCTTCTATTTTCATAGACATTAATATTCGTTTTTATTTGATTTAACAACATCCTTCTGTCTTCTTTTTCATGTTTACTAAAATCTTTATAGGTATTTTTTAAATCAAGTTCCATAAAGAAAGAAAAGATTAACTTATATTTAAATGATTACTTCTTATTTTTCCATATAAAAACACTTCTTAAATTCTTTTTAACATTTTCTCTTTTTTGGTTTATGCATAACAAACCATACAATTATTGCAAAGATAGCTAATGCTACTATCACAATAAGCCCTGTGTTATATTTTTGACAAACCCCTATGTTCTTTTTTACACAAAACATTCTTTTTTACACAAGATGATTTATTACACAAAGCCCAAAAGGCTTGGTGACTTATATATTTTGTAATGCATTTGTAGTGCAACACAAAAGAAAAAGCTTCAAGCAGTAAACTGACGTAATATCAGCAAGTATTAGCCAACTCATAAATCTGCATGCAGAATTGTTTGCTGGCAAACTTTGAATAGATTTAAAAGTATTATTACATTCAGATATTATCTATCTTTCAAAAATAGATATTGCAAGATAGAAAAATATTTATAGTTAAGCATCTTTATGTTTTTTAGAAATTATCGACGAGCTTCTAAAGAAAAAAGCCCATAGGATAGTGTTACTACACCATGGGAGCTTTGTGTAAAAAATGGACTCAAGGGGATTTGAACCCCCGACCTCCGGCTTTCCTAAACTGAACCGGAAGAGGTCTTATAAGACCGGCGCTCTAATTGCCCGCAAGCTTAAAACTTACTCCAGGCTGAGCTATGAGTCCATTTAAAACAAACTAAATCCTATTTAGCCTGCATGCGGTAACCGGGAAATTCATTATAAAACTTTTGTTTTATTAATTTTGAACCCGGGTAAGAGCCTTGGCAAGGCCCTATCATAGCCACTAGATCATCACCGCAGTGTATGTAATGGGCCCACCCGGATTTGAACCGGGGATCTACGCCTGTCTTCGCACTGCGAAGACCCAGCGAATTCCGCCAGGAATTTTAGCGCGTGTAAGGGCGTTGTCATAGCCACTAGACCATGAGCCCATATCAAACATTTGAAAAATAAAGCAGTTTAAAAATGTTTTGTTTAGGCTCTGGTGGAAATCTCCTTATCAAACCATATCTTGCAGTATGCTTGTTTTCTCATTCATTGGCAGACATCCCGGTTGTCCACCCCCAATACAGCCTTATGGCTCACTGGTTATATATTTTTAGATTTTAGAGCACCCCACATAATCAAAAGATTTTTATATTAGATAATTTAAATTCTGTTTAAAGAGGTAAATCAATTGGTAGAGTATATTGAAGGAATACTAAAAATAGCAAATTTTTTCTTGTCTATTATAGCAATGGCAGTTGCAATTGCTATCTTTAATATTGCAAGAAAAGATAAAAAATTAAGAGCATGGCAGCTTGTTTTAATTGCATTGATATTCTTTTCAATACAGGAAATTCTTGGAGCACTAAGGGCTTTTAATATATTCACTTCACCATATCTTACTCATATAAATCCTACAATTATACTTGGATTTTTAATATGGGCTTTAATATTACAAATTAATCTAAAGGGAAAATGACATACTTAGGAGAATATCTTGGAATGGTGGCACCTTATTATAATCTGGTTTTTGTAGCTATTGTGATAGCCTTATTTATTTTCTTCTTTAAACGAGAAAAAAGGATATACTTAAAGCCATGGAAACTGATATTTTGTACAATATTAATATATGTTGTAGAAGAGCTTTTGACTGTTTTGGATAAAGCAAATATTATTGATTTGTCTGTTTTAGTAGCGCCAATTCTTGAGATGGCAATGATAACTATAGTCATATATGCCTTGTTATCCCAACAGGAATGGATTAAGAAAAATGTTAAACAATAAAAAAGCCGTTTCACCATTAGTTGCAACTATTTTATTGGTTGCTTTTGCTTTGATATTAGGAACTATAACAATGAATTTAGGGAAATCATATATAGAAGGTATTAGTGGGGTGGAAGAACAACCTGCAACTATTACAATAGATTCTGATGATATTGATGATCCATTAAAAATAGCTCAGATAAAATATATTACAAATGAAATAACAAAGGAAGAATACTTGGAGATAACAAAAAATATTTTGGGCTAATCTTCTTCTTTATCCTCTTCTTCATCTGTGTCCCTTCTTATAACTTTTACAGAATCTATCTTTACTGTTATTGGAATAGGAACTGCTGCCTCCAGCAATTCAACAACAACTTCCTCTTTTTGCTTGTCTATTCTTTTGATTTTAGCTTTTTCTCTCTTGAAAGGGCCTGATATTATTTCACAAATATCATCTTTTTGAATGTTTATCTCCTTTTTCTTTTGCTCGAGCATATGTTCAATTTCTTCATATTTTATCTCATTAGGCAGTATGCCTCTTGCATAAGGAACATTAAAGGCTGCCTGCTCTGCTTCCTGCCTTGTTTTAGCTTCCACAAATATGTAACCTCTCATTCCATGAGGCCTTATGATAGCATAAACATTAAGCTTTTTTTTAGCGGCATTGCTATATACAAAGTCCATAACCTGATCTTCCCTGTTTGCGGTTGTTCTCAAAGCAAATATTTTTGCCTGCTGTTCAGAGATTGTTTCTTCTTCCATTTTTTCTTAAAAAAATAATTGTTTAATTATTTGTATGATAAACCCTATCATTCCTATTATAATCATTCCCAAGCCTGAGACCTTGACAATTGTCTTAAACTCAAAGCTTGTTGGCTTTTTTGTAACTCTTAACACCCTCTTGCATTCAATTACGAATCTTTTGAATTTAAACCAAAGAGAAGGCTTTTCCTGTTCATCAATCATTTTTAATCAACAAATTCAATCCCCAGTTCATTCTCTATCTCTTTTTTTCTTTTTTCTGATATCTTTCTTCCAGGCCCGAATATCTGGCTGGACTGAACACCTGTTACTATCAGCATAACCCTTATTGTATTAGCCAGATCATCATATATCTGCGCACCCCATATCAATGTTGCATCCTCACTTAATTTTTCTGAAACTGTTTCAACGACCTTTCTGGCTTCTTCAAGTGTCATATCTTTGCCGCCGGCAACATTTATAAGGGCGCCATTTGCCCCTGTTATATCAACATCCAATAAAGGATTATTAACTGCTTTTTCAACAGCCTCTACCGCCCTGTTTTCTGTGTCTGATTCACCTACACCAATCAGGGCAACCCCTCCATTAGACATAACAGCCTTTATATCTGCAAAGTCAAGATTAACTAAGCCAGCTTTTGTTACCAGCTCTGATATCCCTTTTACGGCATTTGTAAGTATTTCATCCGCAACCTTGAAAGCAGTATGTAATGGCAAATCCGGAGCAAGTTCAAGCAGCTTATCATTAGGTATGACAATAAGGGTGTCAACCATTGCTTCCAGTTTTTCCAGCCCAACAGCAGCATTTTCATATCTTCTTTTTCCTTCCATTGCAAAAGGCAATGTTACAATACCTACTGTCAGCGCTCCAACCTTTTTTGCTATCTCTGCAATTACAGGCACTGAACCAGTTCCTGTTCCCCCGCCTAAACCGCAGGTTATAAATACCATATCAGCGCCTTTCAGCGCTTCTTTTACATCATGTTCAGATTCTCTTATTGCTTCCTCCCCTATTTGAGGGTTAGAGCCAGCACCCAGCCCTTTTGTTAAGTCTTTGCCAATAAGGATTTTTTTATCAGCAGTTGTATAGAGCAAATCCTGCGCATCTGTATTAACAGCAATTGTGGTTGCTCCAACAATGCCCACTTCTGTTATTCTGTTAATTGTGTTATTGCCTCCTCCACCCGATCCAATCACCCTTATGCTTGCATTTTGAGTTGTAAGTATTTGTTCAAGTTCTTCATCAGCAATATTGTCTTTTGGCTTTTCTTCAAGCAAAGAGTCTGTTGTTTGCTTTAACTTGTTATGTTCTGGAGAATTGTTTTCCTGAATATTTGGTTGGTCTTGTATTTCCACTTTACTCCACCTTAATTGTGCCTGCCATTATAATAGATTAACTTATATTTAAACTTTGTTGTTATTTTCAAGTTGTTTATTCTCTTTTTGAGAAGCTTCTTGCATCTCTAAACCTTTTTTAGCTGAAGATTTTTTAGGCTGTTCAAACTCAACTTCTTTTGTTTTTGTCAGTTTTACAATCATCTCTTTTACTATGTTCTGGATAGGTTTTCCCAGTTCTTTAT
>JAGLZG010000042.1 GCA_023131705.1 Nanobdellota archaeon | reverse complement strand
ATTAAAGTGAAGATAGATAATGGATTAAAAAAATCAATTGATGTAAAAATTGATTTATATGTATGGAATGATGATGAAAGCCTCGATGAAATAGAGGATTACACAACATCAGTAGAAAATATCTTTACTATCCCTTCAGGAGTAGCCTATAATCCCCCATATTCAATAAAATATGGCATCTTTAGAGATATAGGCGAAGATAAGAAAGTCAAGGCAGTTCTAAAGTATGCTGATGGTTCAGAAATAACTGAAATAGAGATTATTGAAGATACAGTAAGTGATGTAGAAGTAAAGGGAGATTGTTAATTCTTTTTATGGAAAGTTTTTTAAACAATGAATTCCACTCATTTTTAATATGTGGAATGAGTTGTGCTCAAAAATCTTCGATTTTTGACATAGAATAAAACCTCATATATAATATGCGAGGGTAACAAAGTCTGGTCAAATGTGCAGGACTTAAGTAAAACCTTTAGGGAATCCTGTGGCTTAGTGCCTTCGGGGGTTCGAATCCCCTCCCTCGCATTTACCCTCAAAGTGTAGTGCGAAAATCATTTTATAATCATAGAAACGCACTCCACTTTAGTAGTAATTTTCCTCCCTCGCATTCTTGATAATTGGGTTTAAAACTCAGAATTATTTATAATATTTTAGAAATCAAAGTATAAAAATATTACTAAAAAAACGACTAATTATTTAGTAAGGTTTATATAATCTATTCAATACATCAATTATGGTCATATACAATGAATAAAACAGCATTAACGATCATTATAAGTATTATTTTAACCGTGATAATCATATCATTAGTAAATGTTGGAACAAGTCTTTTTTTAGAAGCTCCACCTGATTATAGAGATTTTTGTGGAGATATTGTTAGGGGTTCTGATGAGAGTGTGGATGAAGAAGCTTTAGACGAGTGTAATCAGCAATATAAAGATGCTCAGAAACCTTATAATCAGATTAGGTATTATATTTTTGCAGGTCTTGGTTTTATTCTTCTTATTGCAGGCTTATTTTTAGCAGAACCTTTGCTTCAGATAACAGGACTAGCTTCTGGAGGCATTTTAGTCACACAGGGGATTGTAATGAATTTTGAGAATAAATTAATTGTATTTATTTCTTTATTAGCCATATTAATTATCTTTGGAATTATAGCGTATCGGATTGTTAAAGAAAAAGATAATGCAGGCAAGTAAGAATCAATATGAAGAATAGAATATTGAAGGTATAGCTTTATATATTTTCTAGGACAATTAACTTTTTAAACTGGGTTTGTTTTTCAATCATATATAAAATGACTATTCCCAATTGGGTTTTAAATCTGGGCAAGATAATAGCAGTCCTTTGTTTGGTAGAATTTGTCAGGTCAGCTTATAATTGTGTAGAGATATCTACAAGAGGTGTATGCTATTTAAATACAAAAACATTTTTGTTTATTCCAAATTCGCCGATGAAAACTACAATTATTGGATTAATGGGGGTTATAATCTTGATGACGACTTTGTATTATGATTGGAGTCCTGAATCTCGGACAAACAAATTAAAGAAGTATTTTTTCTATGCTTTCTTTTTCCTTGTTTCCATTTTTATAATTAAGGAATATATAATCCCAATTATTTACCTTTCTTTTGAGAATTTGGCATTTAAGCCTTTTAAATGGGCTATATTCTTGGTAGGAATGGCTGTGATGATTTTATTTTGGGACCTTAAAGAAAGTTGTATAAGACCATAAGAAAATAAAACTAAATAGTAAGTTTTTTATATTCTAATTTTCTAATATTCTAGTGGGGTGTGGTTATGTGATTAAAATCATCCTGATTTTAATTCCCAACATAACTATCCCCTTTTATTTAAAGGTGGTTTGAATGAAAAAAAATAAAATTGATTGGATAAATATTATTGCTTTTGTAATAATTATCTTTGGAGTATCTGTGGTTTTTTCTGCTGCAGGTTTTTTCCAACAGGAGATAAGTGGAGAAATAAATATTGAAGGTGTAGGGAGTGCTAATATTCAAGGAAGTGGTCAGGATGCTCTTAATGTAGCACGTATAATTAGCGGTTCTGTTATATCTGGGATAGGTTTAGCGCTATTCGCAATACATAACAAGAATTTAAAGAAATGAAACCAATAACCGAACAACACAACAAAACTGATTACATGGTTTTAATGGGCTTTGCATTAGCTTTCTGTCCCATTAAACGAAAGTTTAAGCATTAATTTTAGATTAACAACCCTCACTAGCTTGTATTATACTATAGAAAAACTTTACTCCCCACCGCACTTCTCACAAACCATTACACCATCTTTCTCTCTTAGGTTTTCTGAATAATTACCGCAAAGATTGCACACGCCTTCTTTTTCTTTTATATCATTATTTATTGGCTTTCTCTCTTCTTCTTTTAATTCAATCTTTTCAGCAAGCAAATCAAATAATTGAGGCTCTATTTTAAGAATATCCTTTGTTGTCAATAAGCCAATCAATTCATTATCCTGCATAACAGGCAGATGCCTGATATTTAGCTCTTTCATCTTCATCAAAGCATCAAATATATCAGCATCAGGCTCTATTGTTCTTACGCTTGTTTCCATTATATCTGAAGCTTTGTTTTTGTCTGCGCTTAGGCCTTTTGCAACAGCTTTTCTTACTATATCCTGTTCTGTTATTATCCCAATATTTTCATTATCCTTGACAATCAGCGCGCCAACATGCTTTTCTTCCATGATCTTCCCGCATTCCATTAGAGTTGTATCTGGAGAAACAGTTACTGGTTTTGTTGTCATTGCATCTGCAACTTTATATCCTGTTTTCATTCTAGTAGATACAATCAAATAATCTATATAAAGATTTTGGTGTTGGAATATATAAAGGAAAAAATAAAAATTTATAATCCAGATTCTTTCTTAAGGATTTCTGCTTTATCTGTTTTCTCCCATGTAAAATCAGGATCATCCCTGCCAAAATGCCCGTAGCAGGCTGTTTTTTTGTAAATTGGCCTTCTTAAATTTAATCCATCAATAATCCCTTTAGGAGTAAGGTCAAAATGTTTTTTTACTAACTCACTTATCTTCTCTTCCTCAATCTTGTTTGTTCCAAAACAATCTACCCTTACTGATGTTGGCTCTGCAACACCGATAGCATAGCTTAACTGAACCTCGCATTTATCTGCTAATCCTGCTGCTATAATGTTCTTTGCAACATATCTTGCCATATAAGCTCCGGACCTGTCTACTTTTGAAGGGTCTTTTCCTGAAAAACACCCGCCACCATGCCTTCCAACACCTCCATAGGTATCAACTATTATCTTTCTTCCAGTAACCCCTGTATCTCCTTCTGGCCCTCCTATTACAAATTTGCCAGTTGCATTTATATGGTACTTTGTTTTTTCATCTGCAAGATTTCCGCAGATAGGTTTTATTACTAATTCCATTATCTTGTTCTTTAGTTCTTCTTCAGTTATCTCTTTTTTATGCTGTTGCGCAATAACAACTGCATCTATTCTTTTTGGCTTGTCATCTTCATATTCAACTGTAACCTGGGATTTTCCATCAGGACCTAGATCAGGAATAAGTCCTTTTTTCCTGACTTCAGATAATCTCTTTGTTAGCTTATGCGCTAATGTTATAGGTAATGGCATTAATTCTTCTGTTTCATTGCAGGCATAGCCATACATCATTCCCTGGTCGCCAGCACCCTCTTCTTTATGCTCTCCTTTTCCTTCTGTAACACCTTGAGATATGTCAGGGCTTTGCTCATGAATACTAACCCATATACCGGCATCCTCATTGTCAATGCCATATCTTGGGTCTGTATATCCTATTTCTTTTAGGGTTTCTCTTGCAATCTTTTGAACATCAGCAAAACCTTTTGTAGTTATCTCACCAGCAACAAGAACTGTGCCTGTTGTTGTTAAGCATTCTACAGCAACCCTTGAATATGGGTCTTGTTGGTATAATTCATCAAGAATAGCATCACTAATCTGATCGCATATCTTATCAGGATGCCCTTCTGTTACTGATTCTGATGTTATTAAGTATTTTTTCATTTTTATCCTCCTTGTTTTAGTAATAAACAGTTATTTTTATCCCCATTATATAAAGGTTATTGAATAAAATATTCCGAAAAGAATAAATATAAGTTGTTATTATTACTAATTATGCAATATAATATTGATGAAATAAAGGTAATAAGGAAGAGAGTAGGAATAACCCAGTTTGAGCTGGCTAATGCTTCTGGCGTTTCCCAGAGCTTGATTGCAAAGATTGAAGCAGGCAAGCTTGATCCATCTTTTTCCAAAGCGCAAAAGATATTTGATGCTTTAAATGAGTTGTCTAAAAAGAATGAGTTGAAAGCAAAACAGATTATGAATAAAAAACTGATATTTGTAGGGCCAGAGTCAAAGGTTAAAGAAGTAATTTCCCTGATGAGAAAACACCAGATATCACAGTTGCCTGTAATTAAAGAGCAAAAAGCAGTTGGAATGATATCAGAAACGATTCTGCTGGATGCTGTTACTAATAGAAGGATAGATAAGGTTAATGATGTTATGAGCGAGAGTCCCCCTATAATCTCAAAAGACACTTCTTTAGAAATAATTAAGGGGTTATTAAAGTTTTATCCTTTGGTACTGGTTTCAGAAAAAGGCAAATTTATTGGTGTTATAACTAAATCTGATATTATTAAGGTTATTTAGGAAAGATATTTAAATCAGTTATTGATAGTTATAAATAAAACAAATGGAGGTCATTACTATGGGATGCGGAGAATGCACAGGCTGTGATTCAGAAAAAGACGAGTAAATTTTTTCTTTTTTCTTGGTATACCCTATAAAAACATAAAATATAAATAGTAGTAAATTCAGTAGAATCATATTAAAAAAGGATTAGATGAAAAAAACAAGAATTGAATCAATTTATGCAATAATATTTGTTTTGTCGGTTATTCTTTATGCGTTTTCTATGTGGAGCTATATTGTATCTGAAAATGGAGAATGGTTTACCTTTGCCTTATCATTAGCTATAATGTTCCTTTCTTTATGGGGTTATTTGATAGTAAAGAAATTTATTAAATAAAATACATATTCTTTAAAAACATAATATATAAATACTAGTTATCATTTAAAAATAGTATTACATTTATTGAGGTGAATTATTATGGCTGCTAAAAAGAAACCAAAATCAGTTGAAGATATTATTAATGATATGCAATCTGTTAGAGATAAACCTTTTAAAGATAGGATTACTAAGTTTGAAGAATTCCATAAACCTGAAGCTCAACATGGTTTAAGGTTCCAACAGCATGCAGAATATGCTATATGGGGTAAACCTTCTGATAGAAAAAACTATCCTGGTGCTTATGAACATGCTTATCAAAAACTTGATAGTCTTGTTAAAGAAGATGATGCAAAACTCGAAAAAGAAGAAGATATTCTTTCTATTTTAGAGTTGTATGTAGATAAATTCTTAGAAAAAGCAATGGGAAATAAATTTAAAGAGGCGCTAGAGCATGCCAAAGAAGAAAGTCTTAGTGATGATGATATAAGAGATATGAAAAATACATTTATAGCAAATTATCTTCGAGATGAAAGGGGGAATCCTATAATCTACCTTAATAAAGATGAAGCTAAAAAACATAAAGGAAAAACCAAGATGGAGATGATAGAACATCTTAGGGGTATGGGAGAAGAGATAGTTAAATCTTATCATAGCTATCTTACGAAGAAAGCTACAGAAGGTTTAATCAAGCATTATGATATACCAGATTTAGCAAAACATGTCAAACCTAAGTTTGAAGATGCTGGGTTTAAGCCAGATGATCATTATTTGACAAAGAGCCATGCTCGGTTAGAAGCTGAATATAGCGCTCTTTTAAAGGGTGCTGGAGAAACACTTCAAAAATTTGGCTATAAAAAAATAACCAAAGAAAAGAAAGACAACAAAAAATAATTTATTTCTTTATTTTTTTATAAGATAGAAACTAATGTATATTCTACTTTATAATTAATCTTCCATTTTTGCAGGAATTCTTCAAAATTAATGCTGTTTTTTATGGGTATTTTAGCAACACCTTTCCCTAATGAATTTCCTTTTGATTCCTTTAATAAACCTTTTGTTGTTCTTCCGCTTAGAGCATAATTAAACATGACTTTTTGTTTATGACTTAAATTTTTAAGATTATATGTAAATAAAGCATATCCTTTAAAACCAAGCAACTCAGCAAAAGGTTTTTTATTTAGTATGCTGTGGCCTTCTATTAAAAGATTTTGTCTTGCAAAAAAATGCTCGTCAAATAATTCTAGCAGATTCATTGATTTAACATCAATATTTTTTATTTCTTTCTTTAAAATATTTTTAAGTTTCTGTGTTATTTCTGATCTTTCTCTTAAAGGTTTATCTAAAAAAAGTAACATAATATCTACATCATTAACATTGGTTTTCCCCTTAACAAAAGAGCCATAAATTATAATATCTACAATACTCTCATTTTTTTCTTTAAACTTTTTACAGTTCAATTCCAAGTAGTTTAGATAGTTTTTTAACATCTTGTTTGAGCATATCAGAGGTTTCCTTAGATAATTTAGCCCTGTAGCTATCTTGGTAGAAAGGAAAATCTTTATCCATTATATTATAAATATCCCTGTATTTTGTTTCCAGGATTCTAAACCTATTTGTATGGCTTGTAGGTATATGCCCTTCTTTTCTAAAAATATATAAATCACATAAAGCAGATAATACCTTGAAAAATAGAGTTACAGAAGTGTTATAATTTAATTTGATCTCTGCTTCTATTGCATTTGTATAATATTCTTCAATATTATCCAATAATATTTTTTCTGTTTTATCCATTTTCATATCATATAACACATAACTTATATTTAAACTTTTCTGTTGTATGATACAACAACTCATATAATACAACAGAAACACATAATTTATCATTATTTGTTGTATAATACAACATTTATTTTATTTCTTTATTTTTTCCATGCTTTCTATTAAATAAACCCTTGCAAAAGTAATCAGGGGAAGCACTGTAAATAATCCTGCAATAAACATAACTGTTGGATGTATTTTATAAATTAACCTTAGGATTAAATCTGTGATAACAAACAGAATTATGATTATTAGGTATATTGAAAAAATATTCCTGAATTTTTTGTATCCTATTAAAAACGTATTCTTTAAGGCTTTGAACAATCCAAGTTTGTTTATTAAGCTGTATGATATAAGCGCAAAATAAACAACTATTGCAATCATGAATATGCTTGTATAAACGATAAATTGAGAGCTTACAACAGGGCTCATGGAAGTTGAGGTTGACATAAAGAACTTGACAAAAAAGATTCCAACCAGTACTAATAAAATAAACCATACAAAATTTACAAAACTAAACCTTGCTAAAAACCTGCATAGGACTGCCTTTTTATTAGCTATTTTGTTTGCAATAAACCAGTTTATTCCCTGGAAAATGTTATACAAAGCATAAACCAACACAATGAATAATCCTGCAAGGAATATAACAGATATATAGTGGTCCATAAACAATGCTTTCTGGCCCAATACATTTATTAAATCAACCTGGCTTGTTATCAGGTTGCCTATCTGGGCTTCACTTTGCTGCATTATCTCTACCATAGGCACAAGATGCTCAATCATTTTAGCATAGATTTCTGCCACAATATAGCCGATAGAAAAAATAAAAAGAATATCAATCAATATGCACAAAGGAACTAAATTCCAGTTTAGCTTAAAGAGTTTAAATGACTTTTCAAGGTTTTTTACTGGTAATAGGTTTTTGAGTTTCATTTAATCAATCTCACATCCCACTTTATAGCTACGGCAATACATTCCATCTTTATCTCCACAATCATATGTATTTATGGCAGTATTTTCTGCTTTACAAACACACTTTTCTTTAATTACTGTAGTAGATTCATCACATCTGGGATAATCTCTGCATTCTTTTATTACTTCTGTTGTATTTGCATAGCAATATTTTCCAATATCACAATCTAAAGTTGGTCCGGTGCAGATACATTTCCTGTTATTGGGTGTTTTATCTGCCCTTGTACTGCAATGAAAGGTCGTTTTTGTTTCTTCTTCTCTGCCGGCAATTGTAGTGCCCTTTGCCCTTTTACACTCTTCTTCATATTTATATACAGTAAAACTAAGCGTTTCTTGCTGTGATTTTCCCCTATATTGTATAACAGAAGTGTCTCTCTCGCCTTTTCCATCATCA
>JAGLZG010000041.1 GCA_023131705.1 Nanobdellota archaeon | reverse complement strand
GCTATAGGTATAAAAGCTAACCAGCCATTAGGAGTATTTGTCTTTTTCGCAATACTCATCAGAGCTATTGCAAAATAGATATACATAACAATTGTTATAATTAAAGAAGTAGTGCCCATATTTGCTAATGCTTCAAATCCTAACATTTCTATCACCTTTTTATTTTTTTATATATCCTATACTTATTCTAATATCAACAACAGATACTATTTATATATAAAACTTTTCTTTTTTTTCTAACTATTTTCAAATAACAACTAAAAAACCAAAACCTTTATATATTATTAATATTAATATTTTTATTATTATTAATAATGAAAACAAAGTTTGTAGCAAAGGTAAAGCTGACAAAGCAGGGACAGCTTACACTGCCTTTAGAGGCAAGAAAGGACTTAGGCATTAAGATAGATACAGAGCTCTACTGGTATGAATATAATGGTGTTCTTATTGTAACTAAAGATCTGCTTAATCCAAAAGAGATAGAAGGAAAAATAAAGAGGAATAAATAATGCCAATTGGAAATTTAATGGGATTGTATGGGTTCTTGGTATTAGTCCCATTTATCATAATATACCTGTTTAAGCCAAAGGCTGTTGACAGGGTAATCCCTTCATTGATGTTTTTTATGAAAGAGCAGAAAACAAAACAGAAGTTTTCCTTTTTAAGAAATATACTTACAAACCTGATATTTTTATTGCAGTTATTGGCTTTATCTGCATTGGCTTTTTCACTTGCGCAGCCTTATTTAATGGTAACTAAGGACGCTTCCTTAGGAGACACTGTTTTTGTCATTGATTCATCTGCGTCAATGCAGGCTTTGGATAATGATATCTCAAGATTTGGGATGGCATTAAAAGAGGCAAAAGCAAGAATAAATGGGAAGGTAAGCATTATACAGGCCTCTGCCAACCCGATTATTGCCCTGGAAAACGGAAAACAGGGTGAAGCTCTTGTTTTATTATCAACCCTGGAGCCAAAAGACACATCCACAAATATAAAAGGTTCAATGGATCTGGCAGATACTATTTTTGAAGATAATAAAGGAAGGGTTATTGTTTTAAGTGATTTTATAGCCACAGATGAAAAGGATGATCCTCTGATCTCAAAAAGATTGCTGAATTCAAAAGGAAATTCTGTTGAGTTTGTTAATCTTGCTTCAAAAGCAGATAATATAGGAATTGTTGATCTGATTGTCCAGAAAGATATAACAGATGTTTATATCAGGAATTTTAATGAAAAAAAAGAGACAATTAGCATAGTCTTGATCAAGAATGGCAATGAAGTAAAAAAACAGGCAAGAGATATTGAAGCAGGATCAAAAGAAAAGCTTGTTTTCACTACACTTCCCGGCATAAGCAAAATAGAGATTAAAAGAAAGGATGATTTTATGCTGGATAATGTTGTCTATATAAGCTCTCCTTTAAAAGAAAGGATAAAGGTTTTGCTGATAACAAACTCAAAACCAAAATTTTTGCAGAATGCCCTGGAAGCAGCTGGTTATGTTGATGTTCAGGTAGCAGAACCCCCGATAATACCTGATATAAATCATGACGTGGTTATTGTCAGCAATGTAAACAGGGATGAGCTGTTGCCAGGGGCATTTAAGGATATTAAAAAATATCTTGAGCAGGGAGGAAACCTGATAATAACTGCCCAGGATGGGATTGGGGAGATAGACATGCTTGATCTGCTTCCGGTTGAAATAAAAGGGGCTGGAAATAAATCAAATACAGTTATAGCTTCTAAAAACAAGATAACAAGAGATATAGAGTTTGGTGTGGTATCAAAATATATTATAACTGCATTAAAAGAAGAAAGCGCATCATTCCTGAATGCAGAGGATGACTCAAGCCTGATTGCCTATAAAGCATATGAGGAAGGTAATGTTGTTTATTATGGGTTGTTTGATGGAGATAGTGAGTTTAAGTTTACTCCTGACTATCCAATATTCTGGAATAATCTTGTAAATTTCCTGCTTGAAACAAAGGATATATCAGACTATAATTTTAAGATAGGGGACAGGCCTTTGATTGATAAGGCAGGGATCTATAAGGAAGGCAGCAAGAATGTTGCATATAATCTTCTTGATGAAAAAGAGAGTGATGTAAGCAGCGATAGGGCTGAATTTTCAAGAGACATGGCTGATTTTGTTTCAAAGGATGTCAAGGAAAAGGTTAAGCTTGACTTAGTTACCTATCTTGTTGTTTTTGCGTGTTTGTTGATACTATTTGAGGTTGTGTGCATAAAATTCAGGGGTGAAATATGAACTACAACCTGCAATATAATTATGTGCTGATAGCAATTCCAGTAGTTATTATTGTATTAATCATTTTGATGAAAAAGAGCTTTATCAGGTTTAAGAATAAAGAAGAGAAAAGAGAATATGAGAAAGGAAAAAGAGGGAAAAGAAATCTGATTATTATTTCAAGATGCATTATCCTTTTATCTTTGCTGATAGCCTTATCATCCCCTTATACTGTTAAGGAAGAGATAGTAAAAGGAGATTATTCCCTGAAGATTCTTGTGGATAACTCAACAAGCATGGATGTTTTTGAGCTCTCAATAGTAAACGAGCTTACAAAAAAATTGCAGGATAAGATACCTGTTGCAACAAGGGAAATAGCATCTGGAACAGATTCATCAATAGGAGATGCTCTTATTAATAATATGCAGGGTGATGATAATATATTGTTGGTATCAGACGGGCAGAATAACAGGGGCAAGGAACTTGGTGATGTCATGTTTTTTGCAAACTTGCTTAATACAACTGTTTCTGCGCTAAATCTTAATCCTGTAAAAGATGATTATTCTGTTGCAATAGAAGGGCCTTCTCAGGCAATAACAGGCACAGAAAATACATTTTATATCAGGTTAAATAAAGTGAGGAACCCTCCTGATTATGCTGTTAGTGTGGCTGTTGACGGCACCCCTGTAACACTGGCAAAAACAGGTGAAAATCTTTTTGAATTTACAGAGATATTTTCACAAGGCTATCACAAGATAACTGCAACTATAAATTCTAATGATTATTTTGAGGGAAATAATGTTTATTATAAAACACTGCATGTGCTTCCAAAGCCAAAGGTATTGTATGTAACTGAAAAAAGTTCCAGGCTGCTTGATATGCTAAAAAAGACATATACTCTCTATGAAAAAGAATATCTGCCAGATGATTTAAGTGATTATTCATCTGTAATAATTGATGACATCAGCATAGATAAACTGGAAGATAATGTTGATTTGCTTAGTGATTATGTTATAGAAGGCAATGGCTTGTTTGTCATTGGTGGAGAGAGTTCTTTTGACAGGGGAGGTTATGCTAACTCGCTGTTTGAAACTCTGCTTCCTGTAAGAGTAGGCGAGGCTGGGAAAGGAGGAGAGCTATCCACAAATATTGTGTTTGTTATAGACATATCAGAAAGCACTGGTTTGGGTTTTGGCAAAAGAAGCGCCAGCAAAAAGGTTGATGTTGAAAAATCACTTGCCATAGAGATATTAAATGGAATAAGCCTTTATGACAGGGTTGGGGCAGTTGCATTTAATCATAAAGCATACAGGCTTTCAAAATTAGGAATGCTGGCAGAAAACAGGGGTAATATAACAAAAAAAATATCTTCACTGCACGATACAGGGGGAACTGTTGTTTATGCTGGATTAAGGCAGGCTGAATTTATGTTAAGAAGCGCTCTTGGAAGCAAAAACATAATATTGATATCAGACGGTGTTGATAGTATCCCGGGTTTATCTGTTAATATTGCAAAAGAGCTGGCAGAAAAAGGTGTAAGGATATACTCTATCGGTGTTGGTGAGGGGACTAACAGCGCGTTTTTGCAGACACTTGCCCTAGAGACAGGAGGAACATATTTTGAGCCGACTGAGACGCAAAAATTAAAGATACTGTTTGGTGAGAGAGAGGAAATACCTCCAGGTGATATTGAGGGCCTTGTTTTGTTTAATACTAACCACTTTATAACACAAGGCATTAATCTAAATGCAGATGCAACTGGATATAATCTTGTTGTTAAAAAATCAGCAGCGCAGATGCTTGTTTCAATGGGCGATGGAAAGCCAATACTAAGTGTATGGAGATATGGCTTGGGAAGGGTTGTTGCTCTCTCAACAGATGATGGGGAAAAATGGGCATCCCAGCTATTGAGCAGGGAAAACTCAAAATTATTTACAAGAGCCTTGAACTGGGCTATCAAAGACCCGCAAAGGAATCTTAAGTTCAATATCAGGGTTAAGGACACTCATTTAGGAGATACATCCACCATTGTTATTTATTCAGATAAAAAGCCTGTTTCAAAAGAGGTTGATTTTGAGAAGATAGATGAAAACAAGTATATGGCTTATTACACTCCTGAGGAAACAGGTTACAGGGAATTTTTTAATGCTCTTATTGCAACAAGCTACAATACTGAATATCAAAACCTTGGATTGAACCCGGATTTAAGGGATTTAACTGCAATTACAGGCGGAAAGATGTTTGATATAGATGATGCAGATGAGTTAGTTGATTTTATAAAAGCAAACAGCATAAGAAAAAAGACAACTCCACTATATATAAGGTGGCCTTTTATTATTTTTGCTCTGGCAATACTTTTAACTGAAATATTTTTAAGAAGAATCATGGACAATAGAAGGAAATAAAACTTAAATTCGAGGTGAATCAAAAATGACATACATGAAAAGGAATGTGAATTTCGGGTTATTGATATTAATAATCGCTACTCTTGTTTGTTTTAGCGGGTTTGCTGTTTATTACCAGACAACTTTCAAGGATCTGTCACAGGAGTACAAGGTAAAGATGAGTGAGCTGCAGAAGATAAGCTCCACCCTGTTGCTAAAAAAAGCAGAACTTGCAGAAACAACCCAGGATATAGGAAAATTAAGCGAGAAATATATGGATGTAAAAGAGGAAAAAGAAGGCTTAAAAGATGATGTATCTAATTTAGAGTCCCAGAAATCCTCTTTGATAGACCAATTAGAGGAAAAAAGAAAAGCCCTGGAAACTGCTGAAGCATTAGCAACAACATACCTTGGACAAAGGGATACTTATAAATCCAAAATGGATCGTTACAAGAGTGATATAGATGATATATGTGATGTCCTGATTGCAGGAGGTTTATCGCATGAGGAGTGTGATGATTAGAAATGGATAAAAAAATAAAAAAATTAAATCTTGGATTTATGAAGGTTGAACATTATATGGGGGATGCTAAACCCAAACAGAAGTTTATTGAAATAGAACGCCGTAAAAAAATAGAGCCAATAGATATACAAAAAGAGCTTCTTACATCATTGCCTCATCTTGCCAAAAAAGAGAAAAAAAGTTTTATTGCTCCTAAGCAAAAGCCAAGAAAGATTTTAAAATTGATGAAAGAGATAAACCTCTCACTCTACAATCTTGAGGTATTCAATGCCCTCTTAATAGCAATAATCATATTTTTATTAAGCTATATATTTTTGATTATATTTAATCTAAACAGGCTATACTCTCTTGCACCTCCTTTCATCTATTTTGTTGTTTTATTATATCTAAACCTAAAAGAAAACAAATACCTGAAGATAGAAAAGAAATTTCCAAATCTTGATGAAAAACTAAGAGCAGCAGCAGACAACCCTTATATGGAAAATCCTGTTGTTAATGAGCTGCATAGTGAAATATTCCATGACATGAAAGGTGTGGATTATGCAAGTTTTCTGGACTCAAGAAAAACATCTCAGAAAGTCTTGGTATGTATTTTATTGTGCTTTGCAGTCCTGTTATTGGCAAAATATGATGTGGGATTTGACCTGGATTTAGATAAGATGAGGGGGTTTATTCCCGGGGGAGAGGGAAATGCAACCGGTATTTTAGGGGATATAATATCTGCTGCATCTGGCGGAAGTGATGAGGATATATATGGGGATGAATACCTGGCTGAGCTGGGTGAAGAAGAGATAACTATAAATATGGAAAGGGTTGGATATGAAATAAATATGAATGATGTAAAAGATCCCTCTCTCAGGGAGTTTGAGCAGAGCCTGTTTCCAGATGATGTTGGATTAGAAGAGGCAGAGGTCTATCAAAAAGATATTTTAAAAGAAAACCAGGAATTAGTTAAGAATTATTTTAAAAAATTGGTTCAGGGTTAAAGATGATAAAAAAAATAAAAATAAACAAAAAACAAGACAAGAGGTGTTTTTTATGAGGCAGTATAAACAGATTTTTGAAGAAATACACAAGGAAATAAGAAAGGTTGTTGTTGGGCAGGATGAGGTTATTGACCAGATACTTATAGGTATGATGTGCAATGGAAATGTCCTGCTTGAAGGTTACCCTGGACTGGCAAAAACACTGGCAGTAAGAACCCTTTCAGAGATAATGGATTTAAAGTTCAGCAGAATACAGAATACGCCTGATTTGATGCCTTCAGATGTTACAGGAACCTATATTATTGAAGAGGTTTCCGGAAAAAGGCATTTTAAGTTTCAGCCAGGGCCTGTGTTTACCAATATATTGCTGGCAGATGAGATAAACAGGGCAACTCCAAAAACACAATCAGCTTTATTAGAGGCAATGCAGGAAAGACAGGTGACAATAGGCAATGAAACATTTAAGCTGGATGAGCCTTTTTTTGTTCTTGCCACGCAAAATCCGATTGAGCAGGAAGGAACATACCCATTGCCAGAAGCCCAGACAGACAGGTTTTTGTTTAAGATAAAAGTGGATTATCCAACAGAGGATGAGGAGTCAAAAATAGCAGATATATATTCCTCACATGAAAGAACACCCAAATTGAGAGTTCTGCTTAATAAAGGTCATTTGCTGACTATGCAGGGTTATGTAAGGCAGGTTCCCATTGCAAATGATATAAAAAAAAGGGTTTTGAATATAGTCAGGTTAACAAGAGAGAGAAAAGAGTTGATACAGTATGGCGCATCACCAAGAGCATCAATTGGTTTAATACTTGCTGCAAAAGCGCATGCGCTTGTTAATGGCAGGAATCATGTAGCGACAGAAGATGTTATTAAGATGGCATATCCTGTTTTGAGGCACAGGATAATACTGAATTTTGAGGCAGAAAGAAAAGGCCTGACAACAGATGATGCAATAAAGCATATTATTGAGCATGCAAGGTAAGTAGATGATAGACACAACATTTTTAGACCATTTAAGGAAATTCAGCCTTATTGTTAACAAGAGGGTTACCTCTGTCTATTCAGGGTCTAAACTTTCTATTGCAGCAGGCAGGGG
>JAGLZG010000040.1 GCA_023131705.1 Nanobdellota archaeon | reverse complement strand
ATCATTAATAAATAAAGGAGAAAAAGTAGACATTGGAATTCCTATTGTAAAAATAAAGGGCAGCAGATATAATTGAAAAAGCGCAAAAAAAGGATTTGGAAATGAAAACAATAACGATATTATCTGGAAAAGGGGGAGTTGGAAAATCAAGTTTAACAGCTTCATTAGCGGTTTTACTGGCAAAAAAGAAAAAGATTATTGCAGTTGACTGTGATGTTGATGCTCCTAATCTTGCATTGGTTTTAGGAGTAAAAAAATTTGAAACAAAAGAAAGGATACAAACAATTGAAAAAGCAAAGGTAATTGCAAAAACATGCCCTGAATGCAAAGATAAGATTGATATCTGCCTTTTTAACGCAATAAGCTGGGATGAAAAAAATAAAAAGCCAGTCATAAATAAATTCCTTTGCGAAGGCTGCGGAGCCTGTTTACTGGCATTTCCAAAAGGAACTATCAGGCTGGAAAAGATAAAGAACGCATCTATTAATACAGCAGGAACAAGCTATGGATTTACAATTGTATCCGGCCAATTGAAGATGGGAGAAGCCGGAAGTGGGAAAACAGTTACAGCAGTAAAACAAAAAGCAGAAAAACTGGCAAAAAATGCAGAAATTATGCTTGTTGATTCTTCTCCCGGGATAGGCTGTCCTGTTGTTGCTTCTATACAAGGCTCTGATTATGTTATTGCAATAACAGAACCAACACCATCTGCATTAAACGACCTTCAGAGAGTCTTACAGGTTGTAGAGCATTTCAGAATTCCTTATGGTTTGGTTATAAATAAATGGGACATCAATAAAGCATTTACCAAAAAAATAGAAAAGTTTGCTAAAAAATACAATATCCCAATACTTGGAAAATTGCCTTATGATAAAGCATTTGTTGATGCCCTGGTGAACCTTGAGCCAATTGTTGTTTATAACAAAAAATTTGAGAAATTATTTAATAAAATTATAAGCAAAATTAAATAAAGATTTCTTTTAATTGGTCAGATACAATTATATTATTTGTTTTCCCAGCACTTACTTTTCTTATCAATCCTTTTGAATTTAGTTTATCTATAATCCTGTGTATTTTTACCTTATGCAAGTTTGTTAATTTTTCAAACTTTGACTGGTTAAGCTGGCCTTTGTTTTTAATAAGCTCTTCAATTATTGTTTTTTCATCTTTTTCCAGGAAATTTAAAGTAAATTCAATATTTTTTGTCGATTCTTTTTTTTCTTTAATATGTTTAGATACCAATATATAAAAGGACAAACTTCCTACAAAAAGGCCCAAAGAAGCCAATATTAATATCATATAAGGTATTGGCAAGACGCATCCACAAGCATTATTGTTTTTAATAGCATCTGAAACATAGATTGCTGAAAAAGATATTATAAAAACAAACCCTAAAATGATGGATAACACTAAGAGTACATCTTTTGCTAACTTATTCTCCTGGAATATTCTTGGTTTCATTTTTTGTAACAAACATTTATAAATGGTTACAGCTATAGAAACAATATATCATTTAAATAGTTTATGTTTAGGCGCACAAAGATGAAAAAAATCAAACTATCATTAGTGTTAATGGTTTTTTTACTTAGCTTAACTTCTGTTATTGCTGCAAATGATGCAATTTGCACTGTTTATATAACTGGTGTTGGTTGCCCAGCTTGTGCACAAGAAGATCCTATTATTTTAGATGAATTGCTTAAAGAAGAACCTAATTTTGTGGTAGTAGAGTATGAGATTTACAAAGAGCAAGAAAATGGACAGATGGTTATGGAGTATGATAGCAATTACAATTCTGGATTTCATATTCCTTTGATAATATTTGGTAAAGAAGATTTTAGTGTTGGAGTTGGCCCGGTTCGGCGACATGCTAGAGAAGCAATTGAAAAAGGCTCAAACTATTGCCCTTTACCAGATGGTTCTTCTGTAGCTTTTGACGGATTAGATTTAACTTCTTTGCCTGCTAAACCAAAAATATGGAGGGGAGAGAGAATATTAATAAAAACTGAAGAAAGAGGAAACAATGCATTATTAAGGGAATTGCTAATAACTGAAAATTTATCTGCTGCTTTAGAAGGAATAAACTTTGTGATAATAAAATCTTCAGCAATTGCTATTTCCGGCAGAAGTATTTATTTTGATAATGCAATTGAATTAGACGGATGGATTTTCCAATGGAATGGTGAAAGTATAGGAGCTATTACACCTGCTGAAGAAGAAGAACCAGTTCAACCTCAAGAATTTGAACAGCGAGATGGACTTGGATTTTATAAAGTGTTTATTATAGCATTAGCAGATACTGTTAATCCTTGCGCCTTAGCTGTTTTCATCTTATTTTTAATAGGTGTTATGTCATATGATCCAAAAAGGGGAAAAAAGATTCTTTCTATTGGGGCAGCTTTTGTAACAGCGGTTTATATTTGTTATTTCACTTACGGATTAATTATTGTTAAATTTTGGCAAGTAGTTCAAGCCTTAACAACAGTCAGATTAGCTCTCTATACAATCTTAGGAGCGGTTGCTATAGTTCTCGGCGTCCTTAATCTCAAAGATTTCTTTTGGTATAAACCCGGAGGATTTGCAAGAGAAATGCCAATAGGTTGGAGAGGGAAAGTAAAGAAAATGATGCTAGGAATAACATCTATTAAAGGGGCTTTCGTAATGGGGGCATTTGTAACTATCTTCCTTATGCCGTGCACCATGGGTCCTTATTTGATAGCTACAGGGATTTTATCTACACTTGACTTAATAAAAGTTATTCCGTGGTTGTTGGTTTACAACTTAATATTTATTTTACCTTTATATGGAATAGTGCTAGGAGTGTATTTTGGACTTAAGAAAGTAGAAGATGTCTCAGGATGGAAAGAAAGAAATATTCGCAAGCTTCATTTAGTTGTTGGTCTTATCATGCTATTTATAGGTGTTGCTATAATTTTTGGATGGATATAATAATCATCTTTAAATATTAAGGACAATTTCTAATAATTATGGTAAAACTTGAATTTCAGGACCTGAATTTCAGGGAAATTAAAGACAAGATTAGATTTATCTTTCTAAAAAACTATTATTTTGATATAAGCAAGGAAGAATTGAAAAATATTTCAGATTTTAGAATAGGAAAAAACTTTATTGAATTTAAAGAAGATGATAAGGCAGAAAAAAAGTTTAATTCCCTGCTTGCAAAAGGATTCAATGATCTGACAAATGCCATAACAGGCAAAAAAACAATCTATATCCATAAAAATTTTGGCATTCCTTTAATTGGCCTTGGGTTTATTGGTTTAGTAGACAGGAATACAAGTGTTATTGAAGTAAGGGTTGTTACAGGATGCAACCTGGATTGCATCTATTGTTCTGTTGATGAAGGCAGGTCTTCTAAGAAAATAATGGATTTTGTCGTTGAGAAAGACTATATTGTTGATGAAATAAAAAAATTGATAGAGTTCAAGGGTGTGGATGGGATTGAAGCCCATATCGGAACGCAGGGAGAGCCTTTATTATACCAGCCTTTAACAGAATTGATAAAAGATCTTAAAAAAATAAAGCAGATAAAGGAAATTGTCATTGATACAAACGGGGTCTTGCTGACAAAAGAAAAAGTTGATGAATTGGTCAAGGCAGGCTTAACCCAGTTCAGCATTTCCTTAAATTCAACAAACAGGGAAATAGCGGACAGGATTGCAAACTGCCGCTATCCCCTGAAAAAAGTGATGGAAACAGCAGAGTATGCTGCTAAAAAAGCAAAGGTTGTTATTGCGCCAATATGGTTAAATGGCTTTAATGAGATTGAAATACCAAAACTAATAGAGTTTGCAAAAAGCATTAATGCAAAAATTGGTGTGCAGAACTTTCTTAACTATAAGTTTGGAAGAAATCCTGTAAAACAGATGCCCTGGGAAGAATTTTATGATAAATTGAAGAAACTTGAAAAACTGCATAATGTTAAATTATTATTGAGCAGAGAGGATTTTAATATAAGGCCTGCAAAAAAACTGCCAAAACCCTTTAAAAAAGGAGATATAATCAAGGCAGAAATCCTTTTTGACGGAAGGCTGAAAGGGGAAAAGATAGCTGTTGCTGGTAATAGGCTAATATCAGTTCCCAACTGCTATAAAACAGGAAAAGTAAAACTAAGGATAATAAGGTCTAAGCATAATATTTTTGTTGGGGTTTTGGTTTAGCGTTTATTTTACAATTCATTTTCTCAAAAAAGAAAAATTTAAAAACACTTCGCTTATAAATCAAATATTATGGATGAAAAAGAATTTTTAAACTGGCTGAAAGAAGAAAATTTGCTTGTGCTGGCTAAAAAATACTCAAAGAATTTTATAAATGTGTTAAAGCAATGCCTTGATGTAAAAAATGAAAAGGTTTTATTAATTGGAGACCTGGGATATCCTACAAGAAGGGTTGCTCCCTTAATTACAGCAGCCCATTATTTTGCTGCAAAAGAGCTGAATCTTAATGTTGACCTGGTATTGCAGGAACCAAAGAGAGGTTCTGAAAAAGCAGATATAAATATTATAAAGAGTTTATTTAACCTGCCATCCAAAAGCACAATCATAATAAATGCTTCTGGAAAGCTCGGCTCAATGAATCATGTTGGAAAGAGTTTTAGAAAATTTTGTAAAGCCCATAATAATAAATTTATCTCCACAACAAGCATTGGAAGCATGGACACATTTATGATAAACAGCATTATAAAGGCGCTTTCTGTTGATTATCATGGGCTGCAGAAAGAAGATAGCATCCTAAAAACAAAGATAAGCCTTGCAAAGACAATGACAATCCAGACAAGAGCAGGCACTGATCTGAAAATAGATTTAACCGGAATAAAGATGCATTCAGCAGACGGAGATTATACTGATTTCGGCAAAGGGGGTAATTTGCCTGCAGGAGAGGTTTATTTTGCCCCGAATAATATAAACGGAAAGCTTGTAATTGACGGGAGCACAAGGAACATGGAAGGCACTGTTCTAATACAAAAGCCAATAACATTAATTATCCAGGATGGTAAAATTGTCTCAATACAAGGGGATGAAGAAGCAAAATTGCTTGAAAAAAGCCTAAAAGCAGCAGAAAAAAGAGCAAAATATCCTGAAAGGGTGTGGATAATAGGCGAGGTTGGCATCGGCACAAATCTAAAAGCCCAATTGGTCGGTTCAACAATTATAGATGAAAAAGCATATGGAACAGCTCATCTGGGTATTGGGAGCAACTATTGGTTTGGCGGCAATAACAGGACAATAATCCACTATGACCAGGTATTTAAAAGCCCAAGAATAAAATTAGATGGGAAGCCTTTGAGGTTTAATTTTTAATCTTTCTCGTAGAAGTCTATCACAGCCCCAATACAATAAGAAAAACGAGAGGTGGGGGCTGGGTGAGGTTTTATTATAAGAAAAGAATACATCTAACTTTATTTTGATGGACAGGTCATATTCCCAGGTATTTCCTTTTGCGGTCATAATATTTATGCTTGTCAAGGAATAGTTCTACAAAATAAGCATTTTTTTCTTTTGTTAAAATTCCCCTTATTTTGTTGTCGCTTGACTTATAAATAAAAGATATAAGATGCCTGAAGTTCTTGCATGGCTCTGGCCTTTTGATCCCTGAACAGCATTCTTTTATCCAGTTTAAGATTATTTTCTGCTTGTCTTCTGTAATATTGTTTATTACCAAATCAACATGGCCGGCAAAATTGATTTCTGAATTAAGCGCTTTCTTAACTTTTTGTTTAAATTCTTTAGCTTCCAATTGATACCACCCTTTTAAAAGCACCCATAATGTCAAAATAATATTTCTTATGCTGCTTATACTCCTTTATTAATTCCTTGTATGAAAAAATCATGCTTTTCATTGCATTTAAGGCTTTCTTTTTATTAACGCCTATCAGAACAGTATTTATGAATATATTTTTTATTATTTCTTTTGAGTTCTTGAGCTTAAGCAGATTTTCAACTTCACGCTTTAAATCTAATGAATCAGGAATTGGTGTCTTGCTGATAAAAGAAGCCTGCAGTAAAAACTCCCTTAGTGTTGATTTTATTCCTTTGAAATTATTATCTAAATCATTAAACAATTCCTGGTAAAGGGATATAAAAGTATCAATATCAACTCTCTCTTTTAATTGGTATTGAAGCATCTCTTTGTTGGATATGCAGAGTTTTTTTATGCTCCTGAAGAATAAGGAGTTATAAACATCTTCTGTAAAATAGTTTATATGAACCTTTCCTATGTTATAATCCTCTTTTTCATATTTTGATATAACAAATATATCTATATCATTATAATTTTCATTGTACAAAAAGCTTCCTGTTATTATTACATGCTTGTTCTTAAATTTTCTTGAGAAGTTATTCAGGTATTTATATATTAGTTTTAATCTGTCTGGTTTAATTCTTTCTTTTCCATATATAAAAACCCCTTTTGTTTCTTTTTTAAGTATCTTATTTATTGCTTTCATTTTTCTTGATATTGACCTTGAAAACTCATTTTTTTCTGAATCAGTCATTCTCTTTTTGGAAAACTTTTTGTTAATGAGGTTAAATTGATGCTCAGTGAATAAACTAGGCACAATATCCTTCTTTATTTCTTTAAAATGCTTTAGGTTTACTGAATAATCTAATTTTCTCATAATAATACATAAGAATGTTATTATGTTTATAAAGGTTTTGGTTTTGAATATTGAAAAAAAGAAGTTTTTTAAGAAGTGGATGTTTACAGCCCCAATACAATAAGAAAAACGAGAGGTGGGAGGCTGGGGTGGAAAGAGTTTAGTGAATGGATTTTCAAAAACCTTTTAATACTTCAATAGAATTCCTATTTTAGTATGAAAATAATTAAATCAAGTGAAATAGCAAGTTATCTTTTTTGCCCTGTTAGCTGGTGGATTGGAATAACAAAAGGCGTTAAAATAACAAAAAAGATGATAATAGGAGAAAAACACCATAAAACAATTTCAGAAAACCAAACAAAAGCCAACTTTCTTTATATTTTTATTATAATTGCAGTTATAATTATCATATCTTTACTGTTATATAGGTTTTTAACATGAACTTGATTAATATAATAATTGTGGTAGTTGGGATTATTATAGTAATTTTATTTGTTTTATTAAAATTAACAAAAGTTCCAAAAATAGTGTATAAAAGCAAACCAGTTTATTCAGATCATAAAGAAAAACCTGAAAAAGCATTTTTTTCATCTAAATATGGTTTAGTGGGAAAACCTGATTTTATCCTGCATACAAAAGATGGTTTATTACCTTTAGAAATAAAAAACACAAAAAGACCTAACAAACCATATTTTTCTCATGTAATGCAGTTGATTTCCTACTGTTTATTAATAGAAGAAGTAAAAGGCACAAAACCAAAATATGGATTTATACAATATAAAGGTGGACAACCTTTTTCTGTTTCTTATACAGAAAATATGAAATCATTTTTAATAAAAACAATGCAAGAGATGAGAGATTATATTGATTTAGGTGTAGCTCCAAAACCCACTAGAAATTATAAATGTGAGAAGTGTTCGTGTAAGAGTGAGTGTTTTGGAGATTAAAAGAAAGTGAGCCTTTGCGAACGGATTTTGGAATTTTATAACCTATAACAAATTAGTAAAATTTATAAATAAAAAGATATAACTTATATTTAAGGGGTGTATTTTATGATAAAAAAACAAAATAAAAAAAATATTTCTAAAAGTAAGAATAAAAAAATTATACCTTACACTATTTTAGCAATAGTAATCATATTGGCAATTTTTGCTTTTGGGGTTCCGTTACCATACACAGGAATGGTGGCTTATACTGTTAAAGAACCGTATGATGCACAAGAATCTTATACAATAGAAGAACCGTATTCAACACAAGAGTGTAATGATAGGAATATTATACACAAAATAGAATGGGATAGCTCTCCAAGTACTTGTTTACAACAAGAATGTGCAAGATATAATAGAGAATGTTCTAGATATCAATCTTTTTGTGAGCAAACTGAGAGTATTTGCGTAGAAAAAAATTTTTGGGGGAATTGTATTGAGTACGAAGATAGATGTATATCTTATGGAAACCAATGTGTGAGTTATAAAGATGTTTGTGCTTCTGAAAAATGTGTTAAGTATAGAAAAAATTGTAAAATAAAAATCCAAAATAAAGATGAAGAAGGGGCAACTTTTAATTTAGATTTACTTAAGTTAAATGAGGATTCAAGGGAGGAAACAAAAATAACATCTCAAAATAAATGGGTATCAGCATTAGATACAAGAACAATTGCTTGGGATTTTAATTATTTACCAACAGACTCTGTAAGATGCCTATATAGGTTAACAAACACACCAACAAAACAAATATGTGAAACGGTCACTAAATATCGAACTGTAACTAAATATAGGACAGTTACTAAATATAAAGATATTCCTCAAGAAAAAACTGAAAAAAAACATGCTACTTTATTTGAAAGGATAACTGGGAAAGCAGTATACTATAGGGAAGAATAAAATTGACAGAAAATAAAGTCAATAAAAATCTTGTAATTGGTGTTATTTTGGCTTTAATTATCTTACTTATCATGATACGATTTGAAAATATAATAAAATTGTTAATCATTTTGGTTATTATTGTTGTTATAGCTTTTTTTATATGTGCCTATAATCCTAAAATAAGAAAATTTGTTAAGGATTTACTAGAATTAAAAAAATAATTTTTATATATTATGAATAAAACCACATTTATCATAACAATAGGGATAGGAGTCTTAGCTTTAATAGGAATCTATTATGCAAGAAAAAATCTTAAATCTTCTGAACGAATAGAAAAAACAACTAGTTGGTTAAGTAAAAAATTAAACTTTAATCTTATTCTTACAGGAATTTTGACTGTGATAACGTTAGGTTTGTGGTATAAGTTTAGAAAAAAATAAATTAATTCGGTCGTTTGTTTATCTGTATCATTAAACAAACTGCATCCATTAACACAATCCTGTTCTTTCCCATCAGCCCCCTCATCCCTCTAACAATCACGTCTTGGGGCTGTGAGCAAATCAACTCTTAAAAAAAATATTTTCTCTACTGAACTTAAATATTAGAAAAAGACAAAAGTATTGATTTAAATTGTTTGTCTTTGTCAAAAACCACTAAAAACAATTTAATTTGTAGTGGTTTTTGAGCATGCTCAGAAATCTTCGATTTCTGACATTTCAACTTAGTAGCGGAAATTTATAGGTCATAATTAATGTCCGCTACTATATTTTAGTAAACTATAATAACTAGTTCTTAAATAAACACTTATATGCAATACAAACAAGTAATAATAATCAGAGATGACTTAAAATTACCAAAAGGTAAATTAGCAGCACAGGTAGCTCATGCTTCTGTAGAAGCTTTATTAAAATCAGATAAAGATGATATAAATGAATGGAAAAAACAAGGAATGAAAAAGATTATCCTAAAAGTAGATAACAAAGAACAATTACTAAAATACAAAACCATATCAGAAGACAATAACCTAATAACAGCTTTAATTACAGATGCTGGAAAGACAGTTGTTGAGCCAGGAACAATAACATGTTTGGGGATTGGACCTGATAATGAGGAAAAGATAGATAAGATTAGCGGAAAACTTAAGATGGTATAAATATTAGAAAGCCGCTATATTTCCGCAACATTTAAATATAAAATAAATTAATTGTATATAAAAGAGGCATATTACAGTCTCAAATTATAAAATATGAGGTGATTAAATGAAAACAGGGTATATAATTGGAGCATTGGTTGTACTTCTCCTGATTGTTGGTTGTAAAGAAGCAGAAGAAGAAGCAGTTGTAGAGGAGCCAGCAGTTGCAGAAGAAGAAGCAGTTGTAGAGGAGCCAGCAGTTGCAGAAGAACCAACAGTAGCTGAAAGTGCACCAGCAGCAGCATCAGAAGGGCTTAGCTACGAAAGTGTTGATGAAAGAGCACAAAGATTAATTGACGCTTGTAAAGCAGGAAACGCTGGATTATGTGCAGCATTAAAAACCCAATATGGTATTGAAGTAAGTCCAGAAGGGGAATTAGTAGA
>JAGLZG010000004.1 GCA_023131705.1 Nanobdellota archaeon | reverse complement strand
CTTTTGCTTTTTGATTGTTCATTTTGTATCACCTTTATATTTAATTAAGTAGTAGTAAACATAACTACTATTTAAATCTTTTGGTTTTTATTAACTTGATAGTGGTAATAAGAAAATAGAAAAGGTTTAAATTAGTTACACAAAAACGTAACATTTATATACTATTTGTTACATTCTACTGTAACAAGATGGAAATAAAAAAATTAAATGAATGGAACCCTTGGTGGGAGAACAAGGAATTAATTAAGGAATTAAGGGGCAAATCCAGACCTAAATATGACTTCCTGATTAATTCAGTCAAAATAAAAGAAATAACAATAATAACAGGTGTGAGGAGGTCAGGCAAGAGCACACTAATGTACCAGATGATTGACAAGCTGCTAAAAAGAGGAATAGATCCAAAACAGATATTATTTGTGAACTTAGAAGACAAAAAATTATCAAAAGAGTCTTTAGATAATATTTACCTGAGTTACAGGGAAAATATGAATCCTGACAAAAAAACATATGTTTTTTTTGATGAGATTCACAGAAAAGAAGGGTGGGAGTCATGGATAAGAAAAAAATATGATTTAAAGACAAACAACAAGTTTATTATTTCTGGTTCATGTTCTTGCCTATTAAAAAAAGAATACTCTACTCTTTTAACAGGAAGGAACCTGACTTTTGAGGTATTCCCCCTAAGCTTTGAGGAATTTTTATTATTTAAAGGCATAAGTACAGATAAAGATAATCTAAAAAAAGATGTAATACTTGAAAAAACAAAACTCTCTATTTTAAGATATCTAAAAGAATATCTAAATCTTGGAGGCTTCCCTGAAATTTTATTTAAACCAGAAAATTACAAAATAAGTGTTCTTGAGCAATATTTTGATGATATTTTATATAAAGATATAGTGGATAGATATAATTTAAACAGCCAGAAAACAAAAGATCTTGCATTATTTTTGATAACTAATTTTACAAGTTTGATTTCATTAAGGAACTTAAGAAATTCCCTGAAAATGTCATATGATACAATTAAAGACTACATTTCCTATTATAAAGAAGCTTTTTTATTCTTTAGATTAGATCATTTTTCATACTCTTTTAAAGAACAAAAAACACTTGCTTCAAAGATTTATTGCATAGACAATGGTCTGAGAAATGCTGTTAGCTTTAAGTTTTCCAGGGATGAAGGCAAGTTAGCAGAAAATCTAGTTTTTATAGAGTTAAAAAGAAGAGAAAAAGAGCTTTATTACTGGAAGGGCAAAGGAGAAATTGATTTTATAATAAAAAACAAGGATCAAAGCCTAATAGCTGTAAATGTGTCATACACTAATGAGATTAATGAAAGAGAGATAAACTCCTTGTTAGAGTTCAAAAAAGAGTTCAAAAAAGTAAAAGAGCTTATAATTTTAACAAAAGACACTGAAAGGGAAGAGAATGGCATTAAGTTTATTCCATTATGGAAATGGTTCCTCATAGATTAAAAACAAACAAAACAGTAAAGATAGCAAGAAGGTTTAACTGTGGCAGAAAACCTGGAGAGACTGTTGTGTTTAATCCCACAAGAACAGAATTAACCAGGTTAAATGGGGTTGATATGTATTTTTTTTGAACAAAAATAATAAATGCTAATATGATTATTCTAAATTTCTCGTCTAAAAAACAAAAGATTTATATACTTGGACATTTTCTCGTCTATTATAATTAAGGTTAAACCTTAAAAATAAAAGGAGGGGTATAAAAAATGGCAAAATTAGTAGCAAAAGTAGGAGTTAAGAAAGAGACAGGATATCTGTATTTTGTTGACAAGAAAGGAAATGTAGCAAGAGCAAAGATGGCTCGTGGAAAAAAGAAGAAAGGAAAAGCAAAGATAGAAGTTGTTGAGAAAGTTGGAGTTAAGAAAGAAAAAGGATTCCTGTACTTTATTGACAAAAAAGGAAACATATCCTGCGCAAAGATGGCAAGAGGAAGATAAATCCTTTTTTCTTTTTATTTTTTCTTTTTATCATTCTATAACAATAATCTTTATATAATTCAATAAGTTTCTCGCTATAATGATAAAAGGGCAGGTAGTTTCAGGGGGTTTTGGGAAGATTCTTGCAAGGGAAAAATCCAGCCAAAAGCTGGAGTTAGGCGAATTATTAATAACAGATACAAAAGATGCAAAAATACTTCTGCAGGTTTATGATCTGATCTATGGAAGCCAGGTTTCCCAGCAAAATCTTGAGCTTATCTCAGGAATAAATCTTGAGGAAAACACGGGCTTTAATTTTATGGATGCAGAAATAAGAAACTATAACCTTGCTCTGATGAAAAACCTCATAACAATATCAGAAAATAATGCAAGGATTTGTAAAAATCTTCCTTCTTTTTTCTCAACAATAAGAGAGGTAAAAGAAGATGATTTAAACTTCCTGACAAAGCCAAAAAACCCTTTATTTGTGGGAAAGCTAAGGTCAGGTTCTAAAACTCTTAATTTAGATATATTCCTGCCAGGGGACAAGGTCTTTTCCCACCATATTTTAATCCCCGGAACCACTGGAAGGGGAAAAAGCGTTTTACTGTCAAATATGCTGTGGGGTATTGTTGACCAGGATTACTGCGGCATATTAGTTTTAGACCCCCATGATGAATACTACGGAAGAAACAAGCTTGGATTAAAAGACCATCCTAAAAAAGAGAATATTGCCTATTATACGCCAAAAAACCCACCAACCGGAACAAAAACATTAAAGATAAATATAACCCTGATAAAGCCAAGCCATTTTAATGGTGTTTTTGAATGGTCGCAGGCGCAGAAAGAAGCACTAACAGCATACTACAAATCCTATAAAAGCAATTGGATAGAAAACATAATACTCGAAAGAAAAGTTGTTGGGTTTACAGAAGCAACAATAGCTGTTATCAAAAGAAGGCTGTTAAGCTTATTAAATCTTGAATTTGACGGGCAGCAGCTTTACTCTAATGGGGTGTTTGATCTAAAAGCAGGATTAACAACCATAAAGGATATCTCAGATGAACTGGAGCAGGGAAAAATAGTGATAATAGATACTTCCTCTTTTTCAGGAGCAACAGAAATATTGATAGGAAGCTTGGTTGCAACAGAAATACTTAATAAATATAAAAATTATAAGATAAAAGACTTATTAAAAGATAAGCCTGTAATATCAATCATACTGGAAGAAGCCCCTCGTGTTTTGGGCAAGGATGTGCTTGAAAACGGCCCTAATATATTCTCAACAATAGCAAGAGAAGGCAGGAAATTCAAAGTAGGTTTGACAGCAATAACGCAATTGCCTAGTCTGATACCAAGGGAAATTCTGGCTAATATGAACACAAAGATTATCCTGGGCATAGAAATGCAGCCGGAAAGACAGGCAATAATAGAGTCTGCTTCACAAGACCTGAGCGAAGACAACAGGAATATAGCTTCTTTGGATATTGGTGAAGCAATTATAACATCCACCTTTACTAAATTTGCAACACCAGTTAAGATTCCTTTGTTTGATAATCTTGTAAAAAATAGTTTAGGGAAAAAAGATGATGTAAAAAAGGATTTTAGCGGCATTAAAAATGTCAGAAATTTTCCATCCAGTTTTTGACTGGTGGCTGAAAGCCAATCTTCATTTGGATTATAGAAAATTTCTGAGCATGAACTGAGAAATTCCATTTGGGAATTTTTGGTTCCATGAGAAATTGCTTCGCAATTTCTGTGGCGCAAGAAATGCGTAGCATTTCTTTGTGTGTTAGAAAGCTTCGCTTTCAAACACTCAAGAACCTATGGTTCCTGACAAATTTAAGGAACTCTTCTATACCTTGTATTTATTAAACCCCACTCCACGAATAAGAAAAACAAAGCCAATAACATCAAAGCCATTGTCAGGTTTATTGATAGCTTTTTTTTAGTTGAAGTGGCAATTTCATTATATGCCCCAGATAATTCTTTTTCTGTTTTTGCCCTGTAATAATTACCGCCTGTTCCATTGGCAATGAATTTTAGTGTCTCTTCATCTAATCTCAAAGTTACATTACCTCCTATTCCACTAAAGATTCCTCCTTCTTCTGTGCCCATACCAATTGTATGAATTGTAATATGATTTGTGTTTGCATATTCTACTGCTTTACCCGGAGAAATACCAACATTAGAGCGCCCATCTGTAAGCAAAACAACAACTTTTGCTTTTTCCTCTACCAATAATAAATTAGAGGATGTTATTATCGCTTCCCCTAAATCTGTCCCACCTATTGGTTTTACACTAACAGTTTGAAGAGATTCTCTTACTTTTGAAACATCAGTTATAGGTCTTTGTTCAACATAACTGGTTCCTGCAAAAGATACAACTCCGATCTTTGCCCTGGAAGGAGCAGAATCAAGGAAGAGGTTGGCCGCATTTTTAGCAGCTTCTAACCTATTCGGCGAATAATCATCTGCAAGCATAGAAGAAGACGCATCAATAGCCAAAACAAAATCAAAATCACTGCTTTCTCCATAATACCAGATGATAGTTCCTGAAACAGCCAGGATTATACAACATAATGTAAATATCCTTGTAATTAATAACCCAAAATTTTTTGAAATCATTGGTTCTTTAGCAACTCTGGCCAAAGCAGAAAAATTAGCAAATTCCAAAGCCTTTCCTTTTATATATTTGAGTGTAATAAAGTGCATTATAATAAAAATTGGAATACTAAAGAGACCCCATAAATATATCGGATTTGTAAATGTTATCTCCATTTTGTTTTTCTCAACTCAAATAGCTTTATTAGTGGATTAAGAAATGGCTTGTTAGTGGTTAATTGCAAAAAATCTGAATTTGATTTTAAAAATTCTCCTCTGATTCTGTTTATTTCTCTTCTCACTTCTTTTTCATAGTCATCCCCAATTACATTGGGCTCTATTATCATCTTTTGGTTTGAGAATGGGTCAGAAACAACAACCTGGCCAATACCTCTTGGCAATGTTATATCTGTAGGATCCCTTACCATAATGCCAATAATATCAAATTTTCTTGCTGCCATTTTTAAATATTCTTCCCAATCATTGCCTGGAATAATAAAATCTGAAACAATTATTACAAGTGTTGATTCTTTTAAATACCTTGATAAGAATCTAAGTGACTCTCCAAAATCAAATGTCCCCCCATACAGGTCTGGGTTTACCACTGTTTGTGATAAAGCATAGAATTGCTTCATTCCATTAGTGCATCGAATTTCTTTTACTACTTTATCTGCGAATAAAGCAAAACCTACACTATCCCCTGCTGATAATATTGCGTATGATAATGAAGCAACTAGTTCTGCCGCATACTCGCTTTTTAATTTTGGAATTGAGCCAAGGACCATACTAGCGCTGGCATCTATAAGAAAAAAAATATTTATATTACGTTCTTCTACAAATTCCTTAATCAATGTTTTATTTGCTCTTACTGTTGCTTTCCAGTCAATTAACTCAGCATCATCACTTTGCGTATATTCTCTGTATGACTCAAACTCTAAACCCCTGCCTTTGAATACACTTTTATAATTACCAACAAACTTAGTTGTTACTAAATTACGCGTTACAATCTCCAGTCTTTTGATTGTAGGAGTTAAATCAACTTTTAATTTATTCATGGAACAGATACCTTGGATAAAATTTCTGTGATTATGTCGTCAGTTTTTATTTCTTCTGCCTGGCCGCTGTAATTTAAGAGAATTCTATGTCTTAAAACATCATGGGCTATGTTTTTAATATTCTGAGGTCTTATAAAGCTATTACCATTGCATACAGCATCTGCCTTTGCTGCTATAAACAATCCTATATTTGCTCTTGGAGAAGCCCCCCATCTTATATATTTTCCTAGTCTGATATTATATTTTTTAGGATTTCTGGTTGCATCAACCAATTCAACTATATAATCTTTAATTTTGTCGCTGTGCTTAATGCTCTTTGTATATTCTTGCATCTCTATAATCTTGCTGGGAGTTATTACTGGTTTTATATTGAAATCCTCAAATTTTTGCAATGTAATATTTCTTTCAATTATCTCTTTTGACTCCTTGTTTGTTGGATATTCCATATAAAGCTTAAACAAAAACCTGTCAATTTGCGCTTCTGGCAGGGGATATACACCTGATGACTCAATTGGATTATTATTAGCCATCACAAAAAAAGGATCAAACATAGGAAATGTTTTTTTCCCTATTGTAGTCTGTCTTTCCTGCATTGCTTCAAGTAAAGCAGACTGTGTTTTTGGAGGTGCTCTGTTAATTTCATCCGCTATGATAAAATTGCCAAATATAGGTCCCTTTACAATATAAAATCCCTTTTCTTTGTTATAAGCAGTTATTCCGGTAATATCTGTTGGCAATAAGTCAACTGTAAACTGAATTCTGCTGAATTTGCAGCCGCTCGCGCTTGCTAAAGCCCTGATCAGTAATGTTTTTGCAATCCCCGGGACACCTTCTATTAATACATGGCCATTTGATAATAACCCCTTAAGAAGACCATCAATCATTTTTTCCTGGCCAACAATAACTTTTGATATTTCTTTTTTAATCTTTATAAGTGTTGTTTGATAATCTTTCATACTATAACCCGGATAAAGCCAATATATATACTTTATTATGTCATCTTAAAATGATAACAAGCTTTTTTATATAGTCATGGTAAGCATAATAATATGTTTGGAAATCATTCTGAGGAAGAATTAGATGAAAAGCCAGTAATCAGAAAAAAGGTTTTATCTAAATTAAGGACATTAAAAAGAAAAAAATTTGATGATGAATCAATTTTAAAGTTTTCCTGGGTTTTCAGGGTATTTTTTATGAAATTATTTCATATTAATTATGAATTTACTTATGCAGAGCTGGAAAAAGAGATTACAAAACAGAAGATTAGCAAAGAGTTGGAAGAAAAGATAATTGGTCTTTCCCAGAAAATAATAAGTATAGAATATAGGGAAGAAAAGCTCTCTAAAGAGGAGTTCAGGGAAACGATTGGAAAATTAGAAGAAATAATAGATTTAACTATACCAACATCATCTCTTAAACCAAAAATAACTCCTGAGCAAATGAGATCTATGAAGTTAAGAAAAAAAGCTGTTGAAAAAAGAAAAGAAAAAGACAAACAAAAAAAGCCATTTAGGATTATAACAATAATATTTGCAATATTATTTTTTTCATTGTTTATAATATATCTTAAATTAAACTTAGCATACACAGCAAATATAAATTCTTATATAGGCACTATCAAGAAGATGGCTCTAAGTTTATTAATAGATTGGAGATTTTATTTTGTACTAAGTATTATAACTATCTTTTTATTTTTAGTAGGTCTAGTTAAAAAAATTCAAAAACAAAGAAAAAAATTTAGAAAAACCAAGGTTATAAAAGAAAAAATAAGTACAGATAAAATAATGCAGAAAAAAAGAGAAGCAAAAGAATTAGCTGAAAGAATAAAACAATGCAAAGCTTATAAAATAGGTTTGATTAAATTAGATCCTGTTAAATTCAAGAAAAAAATAGAATGTTATAGCAAGTATATTAAGGCTTGTGATGAGAGAATAAGGCAGAATAAAAAAGAGATAAAAGAGCTTTCTGCACAAGCACAGAAAAAAATTAAGAAAAAAATAAAAAAGCAAAAGAGAAGAATTAAAAAAATTAAGAAATAAATATCTATAATTATATAATTACAGAAAATTAAAAAGAAATTCTAAAACTTCTTCTGTTCCCATAATTTCTCTCCTTCAACTTTTTCTTTTGCCTTAGGAGCTTTATACGCCTTTTTTCTAAATAATCCTTTACTTTTCTTTTTTGATATTTTTCTTGCAAAAACCGGTTTTTTACCTTCTTTTACAACCCTGGGTCTTTTGATTATATTATACGCAACAAAGCAAATCAACATAATCACAGCAGTTATAATAGAGGAGTATTTAAGAATAACATTAATGCGTGGAAGAGCAGGGCTGGGCATCTCTATTGCTCTTCCCATTGAAGTAACCAGGTCTTTGCATGCATTAACAGCTGACTCTGTTAATGCGTTTGCTTTTCTATACTCTTTATTTTTTAGGGCAATTTCAGCTTCTTTTAATATATCCTGCAGTTCTAAACATTCTGGATTTTCCTTAAATAAGTCCTTGGCAAATACAATCTTTGTTATAACATAGCTTTTATTTGCCGCTTCTATATCTATCAAATTAACATATATCTTAGTTGATGTAGTAACTTCAGGTTCTTTTGATTCTGCTGTTAATGTAACTTCATATTCTCCTGGCTCTGTATGCGTTATTATATCTAAAATTACTTTTTCCTCTTGGTCTACAGCTAGCTCATCAAATCTATCCTCTGATAATCTTACAGATATATCCCTTGAATCTGACTCTGCTTCTAATGTAATATCATGCAAAGTAACTTCTCCCTTGTTTCCTACTGTTACAGGAGTTTTTATTGCAGCATCTGAAAATATAGAGACTGATGGCGGTGTTAATAATGACAGAGAAGCTATTTTTGTTTCTTTAGTAGTTATGACTCCTCCTCCTCCACCAGCACTTACAGTAACTGTTTGTGTTACTGTCCTCATGGATTCTGCCAGTATAAATATAGATAAATTTTCAGTAGTAAATGTTATTGTATTTAGTGTTGTATTCAATGTTGTTGTATTTATCTCGCTCCATGTGCAGTTAGACATATTTTCACATTTGAATATCTCTAAATTATCCTCATTTGTTATTTGGTCAGTTAAATTTGTGTAATTATAAGTAATTTCAACATTAACATAGCTTAAAGATGAGTTAATTTCAAACTGGTCTATGCTTACTCTGTCAGTTGGGGCTGGTAGTGTATCAGCTATATCAGCATACTCTAAAACAGAGCTTATTGTTTCATTTATAGTTGCATTAACCAAGGTAATCTCTGTTTTATTTGCATTAACCACAACATTATACACACCAGGGGGCATCAAGGCAGATATTGTAACTCCGCTATATAATGCAGCATTATTATTAATATCATTTAATATTATATTATTTCCTCCAGAAGTATTTAAACTAATATTCTGATTATCAACAACATAAAATGCTAATGTTTCTGTGTCATTAAATGTATTTTCATCATAAACAATTGCTGTTATTAGGTAATCCCCTGTTGAGCTAGGTGTATAATTATAGTAATACCAATATGCTTTTCCTGAAGAATTTTCCTGATAAGCGCTTAAGCTAGTGGAATTAACAGTTAAGCTTACTGTATCTAACAATAAGGAAACATTAAACCTTAATGTAATATTAAAGGATTGGTTAGTGCCAGTGTAAGTTCTTGGAATGCTGAGGTTTAGTATTACCGGAGGCTCAAATAAGGCAGGCGGCCCTTCTAGCGCAGGTTCTGTTAAAATATACCTTGATAAATTTTCTCTTGTTAAGGTAATAATATCCTCAGTTGTATTAAGTGTGATTGTTTGCTTTTCCCAACTGCAGCTTGATATATTCCCGCACCTGTATATATCCAGGTTTGACTCACTGGTTAAGGTATGCCATATATCACTATAATTATAGATCATAGTAAAGTTATCATAAGTCATATTTGCTGTTAAGTCAAACATAGCAACCCTTCTCTTTCCTGTTGGAGGGTCAGATTCATTGCTTCTATGGGTTCTTACAATAAAGTTTGTTATATTTCCCTGTGTTACATTAATATGTTTAAAAAATAATCCTTTTGGCTCTGCTGTTAGAGTAGCATTTAAGTCATATAAGCTAATATTAGGCATTGTAAGATAGATGTGATCTCCCTGAGCTAAAATCTCACCAGTGCATATTTCAGTTAATATCATGTTGCTTATGCTATCACCTGATAAATTAACAGTCTTGCTGACATTGCTTACAATCAAGCTTATATTCCTTGTATAGCTTTGGTTTTCAATATCCATAATATTAGCTATTAAGGTATAGGTTCCAGAAACATTTGGTATATAGCTGAAGTTGAAATAATTTACATAATTATTGCTTCCATTAATATCAGAAGTATTTTTAAAGCAACTAGCTATATCCTCATTGCTGTTAGGATGCAATACAGTTAAATTTACAGATTCTACTAAACTATCTATATCATATGTTGTTATTATGGTTAAATTTGTTCCATTTAGTGTATATGTTTCATTAGAGCAGAAAAATGTCATAGTAGGCATAGAGGTATTGCCAGCTGCTCTTGCTAATCTTATTTTAATGCCAGAAGTAATATTTATTGACGGTCCAACAGCATTATTAAATCCATATGCTGTTATGTTTAAGTATCTTGGGCTTACTGAAGTTACATTATATGTTGTATTATATTCTGTTGCATTTGTATTGCTGGTTTGCAATACCTCAGTAGAAACCAGATTATTAATATGTATTGTTATATTATCAATATAACTGGATCCTGCCAAGACAGAAATATTAATTACAATATCATCATCAGGTCTTACTATTGTATTTTCCACTGGGTTTGTTATGTTGATTACACCAACAGTATAATCCCTATATTCAGATGTGTTTGAATTATTAGCATCATCATAACAAATAACGCTTATATTTCTTAAACCACCCCCTAGGTATAAAGAAGCATTTCCATAAGAATTATTTGCTGTATAAACCAATGTTTGCTCTACACCATCTACAACAGGATAGCAGCTTAGGTTAGTGTCTAAATTATCTATAACAGTCCAGTTCATTACTATGTCTTCACCACCAGCTGTATTATTAGCAGGAGTTGGATCATACAATGTAATATTCCATGGCGATGTTGTATCAAGGGTTATCTTTCTAGTTTCTGTTGAATTGCATTGCACAGCATCACAAGCTGTTATATTATAGAAGTAATACTCATCATTGTTTAAATTTGTATAATTAATTTCATAAGTTGCTATTGTAAATACTGTTTCATTAAATAAAGATGTTGAGTTATAAAGTCTTGCAGTGATATTTTCTAAATTCACTTCTGTAAATGTCCAGTTTGCATAAATATAATCCTGATTTTTAAATGAATTATTTGCTAAAGTGCCGGAGTCAAAACTTATTATTGGATAAACTGTATCAAGGGTAAATGTCCAGTTTTCACTATCATTTACACAATTATCACTATAATCACAACACTCAATATTCCATAGCCATACAGCATCTGGTGATAATGTTACAACAAAGTTATTATTAGCATTATTATTAGGTGAAGTATTAGTTATGTTAATCCCAAATATTCCTGATGTGTTTAAATACAGGCTGCAATTACCTAAACCAACATTATCTGTTGTATTATAGCCGAATGTAATTGTTGCTGAAGTATTAGTAGAGCCATTTGCAGGATAAAGCAACGTAACATTTGGATCTGTAACATCTTCTTCTGCCAAAACCTCATGCTCAGAACTCAAGCTAACATTAAATAGCGCTAAATTACCACTGGCATCAGTTGCTTCACCGCCAAATGAAACAGAATTATTATACAGTTCATATCCTGTTGAAGCCTTTAACCCTGTAATATTGTAAGTAGCTATATTACTGGAATTTGAACTGGTATCATTCCATTTTACATAACTCTGGTTCCATACTATCCCTATTGTTCTGTTTATATCCACAGATGCATTAATACTAAAGTTTGTTATTAAGCTAACTCCACCAGAACTCCCTGGACAACTAGTTCCTGATATATGAGAGCATCTGAATATTGTCCCTACTGCTCCAGCATAATTACCACTTCTTCCTGTTGCTGTAGTTGTTCCACTATATGTTTTGTTTGTATAATAAACAGCTATTCTTCCTCCTCCCCCTTTTCCCCTATCATTACTATTACCTCCATTAGCAGAAATTGTCCCTGAACCAGTAAGGGTTTCAGTAACAAGGTATATAGAACCGCCAGCACCACCCGCACAATACTGACAAGTCACATCACTACCATTAGCAGCAATGCTGCCATTAATTGTTAAAGTATCTGTTATGTTAAGCTTTATAGCTCCTCCACCTGCTCCACCTGCTCCTCCACTTCCTCCTGCTCCTCCTGAGCCCAGATCAATTGGTTGAGTTAAGGAACCATAAGTAGAACCTCCTAAAGTGCCACCACCTTTACCACCATAACCACCTCCCCAACCACTACTTCCACTATATCCTCCGCCACCAGGACCAGACCCACTATTTTCTGCTGAAGCTCCTCCAGCATACCCTTTCCCATTAACATTAATCAATCCGCCAGATTCTATTGTCAGATTAGCAGATGTTATATTCAAACTATAAACATGGCTTGCACTATTTGTAGAATGTGTCAGACTACCACCAGACTTAACAGTCATTATTGTTGCTTCTAACAGTTTATTACAAGTAACACTACCAGAAATATCTAAATTAGAAACAAAAAGATAATCATTATTGTTTATTGTTCCTGAACTAAAGTTAGCATAATCATTAACTGTTATATTTCCATTATTTGTTACAGTCCCTCCTGTTAATGTAAGATTTGTAATATTAAATACAGCATTACTTTCTACTGTATGGATCCCTGATGATAATGTTACTACAGAACTTGTCAAAGTTATTCCTGTTGTTATATTAAGCTTTGCGCTATTTTGCACAGTCAAATTGTCAAAAGTAATAGTTTCATTTATTGGTGTACAAGCTCCTGCATTACCACCACTATCAATTAATAACTCACCATGACTTTGTGAAGAAGATTTTGTATATATTGTTCCTGCTCCTCCAACATAAGTACCACTTCTACTACTTACTGTTTTTGTTCCACTATACGTTTTTGTTGTATAATAAACAGCAATCCTTCCTCCACCTCCTTCTCCCCTATTAGAACTATCACCACCATTAGCAGAAATTGTCCCTGAACCAGCAAAGGTTCCGGTAACAAGATATATGGAACCACCAGAACCACCAGCACAATAATTACAAGTCACATCACTACCATTAGCAGCAATGCTGCCATTAATTGTTAAAGTATCTGTTATGTTAAGCTTTATAGCTCCTCCACCTGCTCCTCCAGCCCCTCCAGTTCCTCCAGCCCCTCCTGAGCCCAGATCAATTGGTTGAGTTAAGGAACCATAGGTAGAACCTCCATCATATCCTTCTAAACTGCCACCACCATAACCACCATAACCACCCCCCCAACCACTGCTTCCGCTAATTCCACCACCACCAGGACCAGATCCACTAATTCCTGATGAAGCTCCCCCTGCATACCCTTTCTCATTAACATTAATCAACCCACCAGATTCTATTGTCAGATTAGCAGATGTTATATTCACATTTCCAGTTATACTCCCACCAGATTCTATTGTTATAGTAGAAGCATTAATCACAAAATAATTTTCAGCTGTTTTTGTCAAAGAACCTCCATTTTTTATTATTAAATTATTAAGATTGTAAGTATTAACAGCTGTTCTTGCTGTTGTTATATTGCATGTTGTTGAATAATCACCTTCATCACAGGCAGAAACACCAAAATTATGATGAGTGCTATTGGGATTTATTTCCCCATCACTATTGTTGCATTTGTAATATAAATCATATTCCTGATCTTCTGTCAACCCAGAGTAATTAAAAGAATGAGTAGTATTTCCTGTATTTGTAAATAAAGTTCCTTGCGTATTAAAATTGAAATTTGGATTAGTCAAATTATATTTACATGTTGCATTAATGTTTGTTGTTATATTCATCCAAGTCCATGTTGTAGAAGGTATCCAACCATTATTAGTTGGATTAACTATTGTCACATCTATTGTGTTGATTGTCCCATTTTCTCCAGTTTGATAACCTGTTCCTCCAGTTACTGTCTTTGTTCCATTATATGTTTTTGTTGTATAATAAACAGCAATCCTTCCGCCTGCTCCCCCTCCACCCTGAGTACCTTCTCTAATTATTGCGTTACCACCATCAGCTGTAATTGATCCAGAGCCTTCTAAAGTGTTTGTAATAATATAAATAGAACCACCTGCCCCCCCTCCACTAGATCTGTCTCCAAGACTATTTGATCCATCTGTTCCGTTAGCCATAATAGAACCATTTACTACTAATGTATCAGTTACATTGAGCAGTACAGCTCCACCACCAGCACCACCAGTACCTGCAGCACCATAACCCCCACCAGAGCCTAAATCAGTTGGTTTGCTAAAGCTTCCATAAGCAGAACCACCTGAACCACCACCCTCAGATCCTCCGCCATCACCGCCATCACCGCCATAACCTGCTCCCCCCCCTCCTTTGTATCTGTCATTGCTACCAGTGGATCTAGTTTCTCCACCACCTGGACCAGAACCATTAACACCCGCTGTCCCTCCAGCATACCCTTTCCCATTAACATTAATCAATCCGCCAGATTCTATTGTCAGATTAGCAGATGTTATATTCAAACTATAAACATGGCTTGCACTATTTGTAGAATGTGTCAGACTACCACCAGACTTAACAGTCATTATTGTTGCTTCTAACAGTTTATTACAAGTAACACTACCAGAAATATCTAAATTAGAAACAAAAAGATAATCATTATTGTTTATTGTTCCTGAACTAAAGTTAGCATAATCATTAACTGTTATATTTCCATTATTTGTTATTGTTGGACTTGATGTTAATGTAAGATTTGTTGCATTAAGCACAGCATTACTTTCCACTAAAAGAGTTCCTGATGATAATGTTGTTACAGAACTTGTCAAAGTTACCCCTGTCGTTATATTAAACTTTGCGCTATTTTTCACAGTCAAATTATCAAAACTAATAGTTTCATTTATCGGTGTATAAGCTCCTGTATTACCACCACTATCAATTAATAATTCACCATGGCTTTGCGCTGAGGATTTTGTATAAATTGTCCCTGCCCCCCCATCTTCATAAGCATCTCCCCCACTTGCTGTTTTTGTTCCACTAAATGTTTTTGTTGTATAATAAACAGCAATCCTTCCTCCTGCTCCCCCACCACCATGAGCCCAACCATCATCATATGTAGCACTACCACCATTCGTACTCATAGAACCACTACCAGTAAAATTATCAGCAATAATATAAATAGAACCACCTGCTCCCCCTCCACTAGATCTACCCCCAATACTGGAGGGTCCATCTATTCCATTAGCTATAATAGAACCATTAACAGTCAAGGTATTAGATACATTAATAAGAATAGCTCCACCACCAGCACCACCAGTACTTGCAGCACCATAACCTCCACCAGAGCCTAAATCAGTTGGTTTGCTAAAACTTCCATAAGCAGAACCACCTGAACCACCACCTTCAGATCCTCCACCATCACCACCATCACCACCATAACCTGCTCCCCCTCCCCCTTTGTATCTGTCATTGCTACCAGTGGATTTAGTTTCTCCACCACCTGGACCATAACCATCAACACCTGCTGTCCCTCCCGCATACCCTTTCCCAGTTATATTAATCAATCCGCCAGATTCTATTGTCAGGTTAACAGCTGTTATATTCAAAATATAAACCTGACTTGCACTATTTGCAGTATGTGTCAAGCTTCCTCCTGATTGAATCACAAGATTGCTTAAGTTAAGATTTCCATCATAGGTTTGTGCTGTTGTGATATAACATGTAGAAGAATAATTTCCATAATCACAAATTCCTTCTCCTCCTCCTGTAGTCAGATTAAATGTTTCGCTTGTACTTTCATTACCTAAAGCATCTGTACAGTTAACAGACCATGTATAACTTCCAATACCTAGCCGAACTGTAAATGTCTGATTTATATTTTTGGTTATTGTTGAATCAGTTTGGTTAACAACATAATCCATCATCAAAGAACAATTAGCTATACTACTTGCATCTGTTACATTATATGTAAAGGTAACTGTACTGCTTGTATTCCATGTTGAGCTATTTGCAGGGCTAACCAAATGCACAACAGGAGCACTTGTATCTATAGTAAGTGCATATGTCTCAGAAGAATTTTCTTTTCCCCATATATCACTACAATTCACAGACCAGTTATAAGAGCCTTCTGTTAAAGTTAAGGAAAAATTCTCATTTCTATCTGGCTCAACACTTGAATTTGTCTGGTTAATAACACCATTGATTATCAAAGAGCAATTTGCTATTGCAGTTTCCTCGCTCACATTGTAAACAAAAAGGGTATAATTTCCAGTTGAGTCATTTCCAGGACTTATCAAACTAATCTGAGGAGAATCAACTTCCTGTACAATTCTTACTGTTCCATTTTCACCACCCTTACTACCAGTTGTTGTATTTGTTCCACTAAATGTTTTTGTTGTATAATAAACAGCAATCCTTCCACCTGCTCCTCCCCCTCCACTAGAACTAGGACTTCCACCACTAGCATTTATAGAGCCATTTCCAGAAAAAGTATCTACAATAATATAAATACTCCCTCCACTTCCGCCTCCTGCATTACTATTAATGGCATTACCATTAGATGTAATTGAACCATTGACTGTTAGTGTATCTGAAATATTTACAAAGATAGTACCACCTCCAGAACCCCCATTACCCCAGAACGAATAGCCGCCTCCAGAACCTAATTGTAAAGGTTTAGTAGCAGAACCATAAGAAGAACCACCCACACCACCACAATAAGCAGTACCACCCTTCCCCCCATAACCCCCACCATTCCCATAATCCGCACCACTTAGGCATGTATCACCTCCACCAGGACCATAACCATTATGATGACCACTATTTCCTCCAGAAAATCCTTTTCCATCTATATTTATACTCCCACCAGATTCTATTGTCAGATTAGCAGCTGTTATATTCAAAACATAAACCTGGTCTGCACTATTTGCAGTATGTGTCAAGCTTCCTCCTGATTGAATCACAAGATTATTCAAAGTGAGATTTCCATCATAGGTTTGTGCTGTTGCAATATAGCAAGTACTGGAATAATCTCCAAAATCACATATTCCTTCTCCTCCCCCTGTAGTCATATTAAATGTTTCACTTGCACCTTCATTACCTAACTCATCTGTACAATTAACAGACCATGTGTGATTCCCAACACCTAGCTGAGCTGTAAATGTCTGATTTATATTTTTGGTTATTGTTGAATCAGTCTGGTTGACAACAAAGTCAATAATCAAGGAACAATTTGCCACATCAATCTTATCTGTTACATTATAAGTAAAGGTAACTGTACTGCTTGTATTCCATGTTGAGCTATTTGCAGGGTTAACCAAATGCACAACAGGAGCATCTACATCCACCCCTTCTAGGGCCTTTACCTCATGCTCTGAACTAAGAGTTACATTGAATAAAGGCAAATTACCACTGGCATCACTTATCTTACCTTCAAACAAAACCGAATTATCATACAAATCATACACTGTTGAAGCATTTAACCCTGTAATATTGTAAGTAGCTATATTACTGGAATTTGAACTGGTATCATTCCATTTTACATAAGATTGATTCCAAGCTATTGCTATTTTTCTAGTTATATTTACAGATTTATTTACTGTATATTCTGTCACTAGCTTTATGCTTCCATTTTCTGCTATTAACTCACCAGCAGCATTTCCATAACAACTAAATCCTGATATGATATCACATCTTAGGATTGTCCCTGTTCCTCCTACTTGATGACCAATTCCTCCAATTGCATTAGTTGTTCCTGTAAATGT
>JAGLZG010000039.1 GCA_023131705.1 Nanobdellota archaeon | reverse complement strand
TTAGCAATAGTTGCAATACATCCTTCTTTTGGCGCAGATAGCGTTACAATAAGAAATGTTCTAAAGAACAGTTCTGCCTTTTCAGCTGGAATTGAGAGCCCTAAGCCAACTGCTGCCCCTATGAGCAAGGAAAGAATAATCTCTATGAATAGCATTCCAATAATGAATATTGGCGATTACTATGATTTTGTCAGTGGTCTTGAAATAAACAGAACTGTGCAGGTAAAAACAAACAAGGGTTTGTACAGGCTGAAAACAAGAGCAGATGTTAATGTTACTGTACTAAATGAAACAGTTGAAAAAACAGTAGAGGAAATAATTGAGGTTAATGAGACTGTCAATGGAACTTTAATGCCTGTTAATAAGACAATAAACAAAACAATTTTAGTTCCCAAAACCACTGAAGAGGTTATTGGAACAAAGGATATTGGATTGAGGGTTTATAATTCTCCTAAAACCAATCTTAGAAAGGGCCTTGATCTGCAGGGAGGAACAAGAGTCCTGCTGCAGCCAGAGGAAAAGCTGGATAAGGATGGAATGGCTTTATTATTAGAGAATATGAAATACAGGCTTAATGTATATGGCTTAAGCGATGTTGTTGTAAGAGAGGCCAGTGATCTATCCGGGAACCAGTATATTCTTGTTGAGATAGCAGGTGCTAATGAAGAAGATGTTAAGGAATTACTGGCAAAACAAGGCAAGTTTGAGGCAAAGATATCCAATGAAACAGTATTTAAAGGGGGCAGTGATATAATACATGTTTGCAGAAGCGCAGATTGTTCAGGGATTGATGTAAATAAAGGCTGCGGCCAGATAAGCGGAGGAGGATGGACATGCAGGTTTATGTTTTCTATTTCACTAACTCCAGAAGCAGCTAAAAGACAGGCACAGCTTACAGAGGATTTAGATGTTATAACAGAAGATAATAGTGAGTATCTAAGTGAAAAGCTGTACTTATATTTAGATAATAATCCAGTGGATGAACTTAATATTGGGGCAGATCTTAAGGGAAGAGCTGTAACTGATATTGCAATATCCGGCTCTGGTGCTGGAAATACACAGCAGGAAGCTGTTTTTGATTCTTTAAAGAATATGAAAAAACTGCAGACAATATTAATAACAGGCAGCTTGCCTGTAAAACTTGAGATAGTGAAAACAGACAGTATCTCTTCTGTTCTTGGAGAGGAGTTTATAAGATCAGCTATATTAATGGGCTTACTGGCTATTGCTGTTGTTGGTATTATTGTGTTCATCAGGTATAGGAAACTGCAGGTTGTTGTACCTATGTTATGCACAACCTTTGTTGAGGTTATTTTGCTGTTAGGAATAGCATCTATAATTGGATGGAACCTGGATTTAGCAGCTATTGCAGGACTCATAATTGTGGTAGGAACTGGTATTGACCATCAGATTGTCATTACAGATGAGACACTCAGGGGGGAGATAAGCCAGATATTTGACTGGAAGAAAAGAATAAAGAATGCTTTCTTTATAATCATGGCAGCATACCTTACAACTGTTGTTGCAATGCTGCCCCTGTTAAGAGCCGGAGCTGGATTGCTGAAAGGATTTGCTTTAACAACAATAATTGGTGTTAGTATTGGTGTTTTCATAACAAGACCAGCATATGCTTCTGTTATTGAGATATTGATGAAGGATTAAATTTGAAAAATCTTATGGATTAAAATGGCAACTAAACTATCTGCAATATTAATGATGGTTTTTTGCACAGTGCTGACTTCTGCTGCCCAGGTTTTTTACAAGAAGGGCTCTGCTTTGCTTAGCTTTAATCTTATGAGCATAATAACTAATTATAATATATTAATTGGATTGATATTATATATAACTGGCGGTGTTATTATGATATATGCTTTTAAGCATGGAGAGGTTACTGTGCTGTATCCTGTAATTACACTTAGCTATGTATGGGTTAGCCTACTTTCTGTTTATTTTTTTAATGAGATAATGACATTTTACAAATGGCTTGGTGTTATTGTGATTATTATTGGGATTATTTTTATTGGTTTTGGCGGGAAAAAATCTGAAAGTTTAAATTATGCTGGGGTAACAGAATGACAACAGAAAATGAAAGTGTTTCGCTTCGCTCAACACTTTTATCCTCCCCACTAGGGCTTCTCAACGTGAGTGTCCCTCCCCGACAAATAATATTGGAGGTATACAACTAAATAAAATGAAAACTGAATTATGGTCGGTGGGGTTAGTGTTAATAGGGTGTGTTGTAGGGTCTTTTGGGCCTATATTTATGAAAAAAGCTGCTGACGGTTTTTCATTAAATATAAAAAAGATTTTGAAAAATAAGAATCTGTTAAAGGGGATTGCATGTTACGCATTTGGAACAATTGTTTTTATACCTGCATTAAAAGGGGGAGATTTATCAGTATTGTATCCTTTGGTTTCTGTCAGTTATGTTTTGGTTTGTTTCTATAGCATGAAGCTTTTAAATGAAAAAATGAATTGTTTGAAATGGATTGGCATTATGATCATAATGTTGGGTATTGCTTTTATAGGTATTGGCAGCGCGTAAAAAGAGGTTAATATGAAAACTATTATTTTATCTTTAGGAGGTTCTGTAATTGTTCCCGGAGATATAGATGTTAAGTTCCTGAAAAGATTTAGAAAGATTGTTCTGGAATTTGTAAAAAAAGGCAACAGGATTGTTATAATAACAGGAGGGGGAAAGACAGCAAGGGATTATATTGCTTCTGCTGAGAAAATAACAAAACTGAATGTTGAGGATTTAGACTGGATTGGAATACATTCCACGAGGCTTAATGCACATCTGTTAAGGACAATATTCAGGGATTATTCTTATGCAAAGATTATAAAGAATCCAACTGAAAAGATAAAAACCAATAAAAAGATAATAATCGCTGCAGGATGGAAACCCGGGTGTTCTACTGATTATGACGGAGTTTTGTTAGCACAAAACCTTAAAGTTAAGACAATGATTAATATGACTAATGTAAATTATGTTCATGACAGAAATCCCATGGATCATAAAAATACAAAAATAATAAAGGAATTAAACTGGAAGCAGATGAAGAAGATAGTTGGAAACAAATGGAGTCCTGGTCTTAACTCCCCTTTTGATCCAGAGGCATGCAAGTTAGCTGAAAAAATAGGCTTGAAAGTAATAATGATTGGAAAAAGTATTATTAATTTTGAGAATTTGCTGAATGGGAAGGGATTTAGAGGGAGTGTTATTGAATAATTAGCAATATTTATAAACAATTATTTATTCTATTATTCTGTATGGTGGCTATGATGTAGCCTGGCTAGCATAGGAGATTGTGGATCTCCTTGGGTGGGTTCAAATCCCACTAGCCACCCTTTTTATTTTACACGTAAAACCGTTAGCTTTATAAATCCCCCAGAATTCTTATTTTATATTATAGCCCGAGTTCACGCGTCATTAGGGTTTATGTGTGATTTCTTGGCTA
>JAGLZG010000038.1 GCA_023131705.1 Nanobdellota archaeon | reverse complement strand
CCTGGGTGTATATTGTGGCTTTATCCCCTTCTAGTTCATCTATTAATTCAAGCTTATATGGCTCATCTTTAAAGAGTTTTTTTGCCTCTTTTTTAGACATTACTTTTTTCTTAAAATCAAGGTTTTGCCTTATAAGCTGGTTCATCTCATATTCTATTTTCTTTAAATCTTCAGGAGTAAATGCCTCTTTAACATCAAGATCATAGTAAAAGCCATCTTCAATAGCAGGGCCAATGCCTAGTTTTGCATCTGGAAACAGCTTTTTTACAGCCTGAGCTAGTATATGCGATGTAGAATGCCTCAGCTTTGTTATGTCTTCTTTTTCCTGCATAATCACTATTTTTTATCTACATTTATAAATTTTTGGTTATTTAGTAGCAGACATTAATTATCACTTATGAATTTCCTCTGCTAAATTGAAACATTTTATTCCACCAATCTGTGATTGGTGGTTGAACATGGGATAAAATGTGCTCAAGAGCGAACCGACCGAGCCTATAAGGCGAGCATGCCATCGGTTTCTAACCGATGGTGTCGGTGAGCTGTTGACATGTCAGAAATCTTCGATTTCTAAGAATACTCAAAAACCTCTCTACAATCAAAATAGCTTTAGACATACCAGTCTACTTTAGTAGGGTGGTTTTTGACATATCTAGTTATCCAGTAATTAACTATTTCAGCTGATTATACTAATTTGCTGATACTACTTTAGACTAGGGGGTAAAACATTTCTAGATACCATGCTTATAGCAGTGTACCCGGAGTATTCCTCGCTAGCTGCAATCGCAATAGTAACATAATCTCCTGACTCTGTTGTTGCTGTGATCCCTCTTAAATCTGGGTCTATGGTAGAAGCTATTATCATCCAGCCTTTTGTTGGCAGCTGTTCTTCATAGAAAACTGCAACTGTATCAACGCTTGCCGATGTCTGATATGCAATCATATCGCCACCCATAACTGTTCCAGCATAGGTTCTTATTGAGCCTGGATATCTTGGCACATTTGCAATATCTTTTCCAGAAACATCTGTTGTTGGTACTCCAGCAGTTTCTCCACCAGCTCCTTCACCTGTGCCTTCATCCCCTATAGTTCCAGATGGCACTTTGACACATCCACTTAATAAAAACAATACCGCAAAAATTGTAAATAAAAATAATATTTTTCTCATTTTTTCGCCTCTTTTTATTTGCCCCAAGCCATCATTCCTACAATGACCAGGTTTACTACTGGGATAATTATTAGTATTCCCCACCAGCCTGGCTTGTTAAT
>JAGLZG010000037.1 GCA_023131705.1 Nanobdellota archaeon | reverse complement strand
CCTAAAGTAGTTCTTACTGTTTCTGCTACAAGCCTTGCTGCCATTATATTTGTTCTCTGGGCATTCTTCCCAGTAGTTCTTTGTGTGCCTTCAGGCATAATAAATATTGGCTGTACATTTTGATCAGACATATTATATCCCCCCATTATTTTACTGACAATTTAGAAAAGTAAATAACTATTCATATATAAACTTAACTTTTTTTAATTGTTGTGCAAGGCAGGATATATGTCATAGCCCATCACACAATTTTTTAGAAACCAACTCAATGATTTATCTGAGTCAAACAAAGATTAAATTTATTTTTGCGTCATATAATTTATTTCTTTCTCTGTCAACAGCAGAAACTTTAGCTACGTTTTTGTTCCCTCTGTTTTTTATTGAAGGTGATAAAAACAAAGCATCTCCAACATTAAGGTTATATAAACCCCTATACACATCAAATTTATGAGAAGTGTAAATTATTCTTTTTCCATCACTTTTAGCAATCACATTTTTTTTACATTCTTCCCCTAATGCATTTGAAATCAAAGATAAAGGATACATAGGAGGTACACTATCTACCTTCCCTAAATTAAAAAGAGATTTGAATCCCTCTCTAGACCTAATCAATAATTCATAAAATCTTGAAGCAGTTGGTTCTAAACCTCTTAAAAACATTTTTATATTTCTTTCAGTTAATTGATATTCAATATTGCTAATATCACCTTTTTCTCCTGAAGGCAATGAATCAATCATGCAATAGTTAATATATGAATCCTTAATAATATCTTCTCCCTTTTCATTTGTAAGATTTATTTTTACTCTATTACCTTCTAAATTCAAATTTCCAATAACAACAGAGCCAGATGGAACCACCCCTCTAAATTTTGCAGTATGACCTGAATAAACTAGTTCTTTATTTTTTAATACTTTTTTTACCAACTCATCAGCAGCTTTTTTTGCTACAGCTTCTAATTGAAAACCCATTGCTATAGGATTTTTAGTATGCTTAGCACTATGAGCTTCTAAATTAGGGTCATGGGTTGAATATAAAATATTATTTATTTTATGTTGAGACGCTCTATATCTAAATGTTGCTGTTCCATCCCTTTCTGTTATTTCATATCCCATTTTAAATCTCTTATTTTAATAAAAACCTGCATTCTCCATTTGTATATCTTGTTTATATTCTTCATGCAGAGGTTTATCCCACAACAAATAACGATAAACCAGATTACCTATTCTTAGATACATTTCTAAATCTTCTCTTGTTTTAATTTCAGTTTTAAATACGTTATCTATTGTTTCTTTTTCACTAAAGAAAATGTTTCTTATTGTTTTTTTCATCTTTTATAACTCCTAAAGTATTCATCTCTAACATAGTTACGGATTTTCCTGCGCTCATATTCATGCAGGGTAATAAATTCTATTCCGCATAAATCTCTTTTTAAGTCTATCCAGGCAACTCTGCCAACAGTGTTAATGTCTTCTGAATTTGTGCCAGTAATTGAAATTTTTAGCTTTAATTCTGTTCCTTCTTTTATGCTTGTCTTTAAAAGTTCTTTTAAATCCTTGTTTTCCAGGCATAGTCCTCCTTCACAGATGTCTTTTGTATGACTGCTGTATTTTAATTCAACAGAATCTGACAGGTCATATTGAACAGGAATTTTTTTATTAACCTTAATAATCCCATGTTTTGTCCTAAAGGTTTTCTCAAGCCTTACATACTTCCTTCTATCTTTTGGTGTCATTTTAAGCTTCCTTTAACTATAATAACCAAGAAACAACTCATATATAAATCTTTTGGTTTTATAGTAACTAATAAGTAGTAATAAAAGCTAATCTATTTCTTTCTCTCTTTAAAATCAACCCTTAATAGTTTTATCTCTTCTAATTGATTGTTAATAACCATCTTAAGCTCTTCTTTTGTGTTCTCGTTAACAGCTGTCAAAATCACTAAAACCAGTAATATTAGCCATAGAAACATTGCCTGCAAAGCCATCCAGCTTATTCCTGTTTTTATTATTAAGCTATGTATAAATATGTATCCTGTTATAATCACTAATATTCCTGTTGCTAATAAAAGTTTTTCAAATGCATTTATTTTCCTTTCTTTAAACATTATATCACCCCTTAGTTTAAAAAGAAGCGCCGGAAACTTTTTCTCAGCACCTTTTTTATATTATTTACATTATTTTAGTTATTATATATAAATATTTATATATTATTTAACAATAAGGCAATTAAAACACAAGAAATAGGTTATTTTGGATGAAGAAAAAATAAAGGAGAAATTTGAAAAGAATGAAAATTTTTAAAAAGAGGTATTTTTGTGAGAAAATGGTTGAACTCTTAAGTCCTGTTCATGATTTTATAAGCCTCAGGGCAGCAATAGGTGCAGGAGCAAATGCAGTATATTTTGGAGTTAAAGAGCTTAATATGAGAATTACTGCAAAAAATTTTGATTTAAAAGCATTAAAAAAAATAGCTGATTTTTGCCATAAGAACAATGTTAAGGCTTATCTGACTCTTAATGCAATAGTATATGAGAATGAATTAAGCAAAGTTAAAAAGATTCTAAAAGAGGCTAAAAAATCAGG
>JAGLZG010000036.1 GCA_023131705.1 Nanobdellota archaeon | reverse complement strand
TATGTATATACTGCCCCAACAGGAAAAGGTTTAGCACAGACCAAATTAAAAGGGAATGATGAAACAGGATGGTTGACTGCAGGAGGTGCACCTATCACAGCAGATGAAGATAATGAAGATGTAGGAATAGAAGAGGGAGATATTCTTACTCAAAAACAAATTCTTGCTGTTTATGGAGATTTAAAAATGATTGGTACAGAAAAAGTTGCAGGTGCTAATATTTACAACAATACAGACAATCTTATCCAAGTTGACAAGAACAACATCAAACAAGAGGTCTATAATCAAGTAAGTGCTATAGGTACTAAAACTCAAGTTAAAAGGTATGTTGCTACTGTCAAAGTATTTAAGACTCCTAAAGCAAAAGAAGGGAAAAAAGGTAAGCATGTGATTGTCAAGATGATACTTAATCCTGATGAATACAAAGTAGTGTTTAAATAATAAAAAAAAACTTTATCAATATGAATGAGGAAGATATTCTTTTTTTAGAAGAGAGTGGTTATATAGTAAATGAGATTGGTGCTATTACTACTAAAGATGGTACTTATGTAAGTGAGTTTGCCAATGAAGAAAGAAGTGTTAAAAGTTTAGTGTCTTTAGATGACTACAATCATTTTAATGATGGGGAGAAAGAAGTAGAGGCTACAGGATTTGAGTATGATGACACTTCAATTTATTCTGAGAGTGACCAAAAGGCACAAGTAGTTGCTAAGAATAAAATTGGCTCTTATGTTACAGACCCTAGTTATGCCAATCTTCTAGAACTTCCTGAGGGTGGTGTTGATGACCCCAACTATAAAGTGGCTTTTGGAGAAATCATGGAAGGAAGGAAAAATTCAGGGCAGGATTATTATGATTCTATAGAGGCTTTCCAAGAAGGTGTGACTTCTAATAAGACAGAGGAAATTGAACAAAGTGAGGTTCTGTCAGAGTTTGATAATGAGGTAGATAGAGATGACTATGTGAAGGTCAAAGAAAGGCTTACTCAAATATCAAAGGAAGATGTTGATATTAAAACTGCAGGAACACACTACAGAGAACAGGATGACTTTACTTTCTCTCCTCTCACTGGAGGTGCTATTTCAAATCCAGGAGAAGAAGCCAATATTATAGAGAAAGGTATATACAATATCTCTAAATTCTGGACAGGAGCTGCTGCAAATCTTATGGGAGGGATTGCAGGAGATGGTACAGGAATGGACAATAAAGAACTTAAGAAAGAATACAAAGAGCTCAAAGACAGAGAAGTAGAGTTACTTACACCAATTGCAACCAAGAAAAAAGAAGAGACAGATTTATTGATAAAACAAATAGGAGAAAAAGCCTCTGAGTATGGTATATGGTCTGATGAATATGCCATGTATGCTAGGATGTCTCAACAATTGGGCAAAGAGTCTATGAAGTTAAATGATTACATTAATGGTAATGATTTTGACTGGAGTGTGTTTTCTACTAAAAGTATTATGGACTTGTCTTCTATGGGTTTTGTTGATGTACATGAGCAATTAACTATTGACCTTGACATTAGTAAAAAACTAGAAAATGATGTAGAGTTAACTGATGTGGAAAAAGAGTATTTATACACCCAAGAGCATTTACAGAAAATACAAAATTCAGGATTTGAACAATCTTTCTGGCATGAGGCTACAGGAGGAACAGTGGATTCTGTTGGATTCTTAGTAGGAGGATGGCAAGGAAGAATAGCAGGTAAAGCAGTATCAAGAGGTATTACTACTGCACTTCCTAAAATGGCTACACCTTTAGTAAAAACCCTTGCTGTTTCTGGAAACTTGGCAGCACAAACTACTTTACATTCAGGAACTTACAATTCTGCATTAGATAAATATGTAGGGGATGTTGAAATAGTTGAAGGAGTAGATGGAGAACCTGTTTTCTTGGCAAGACATGATTTATACAATTCTCTTAAAGAGGAGAATAGACTAAAACTAGGAGAGATTGAAATTGCTATAGAAAAATATAGTGAGGATACTGCCAGAGTTGCAGAACTTAAAAAGATGAAGGAGAGTATTATAAAGTATGATGCCTCTATTGAAATGCCATTTTCAGGAGGTAAGTCTTTACTTTATGGGGGAGCAGAAACTTTAAAAGAAGTAGCATCAGAGCAATTTGGTTCTGCTATATTAGGTAAAATGGTTGCAGTACCAGGAAGAGCAGCTAAGTTTATGGGTAATAAAACAGGAGTTAAGTGGCAAAATACAAAACTAGGTAAAAGATTAGTTGATACTAAGTTGAGTGCTAGATTTAAAGATTTAAAATCTAATTCAAATACATTAAATGATTTGAATAGAGCCACTACTACAGTTCCAGGTACTCAATTAATTGGTAGCCAAGCAGGAGAAATGTTTGAAGAAGTGCTTGTTCAAGTTATGCCTACTGTTGGTTCTGACTGGGATGGATATGTGGACCAGTTGTCTGAACTTACTAAGGCTGATTTCTATATGAAGATAGCTGCACAGACTTTTCTTATGAGGTCTGGCTCTAAAGTAGTTGATAAAAGTGCACAAAGGTACAACATGTACAAAGGATTGTCTTCTGAAGACAAGGCTGAAGTTAAAAGAGCAAGAGCAGATTTACAAGTAACTTTTGATGAAATAGCAAAAAGAGGAGGCACTCAGGAAGAATTTAATAGAGCCTTTATGAGTATTGGAGAAGGAAAATTCTCTATTACTGACTATAATAATTCTATCAAAGGACTAGAAGAAGAGGGGAATTTTGAGGAAGTTGCCTCACAAGAAGAACAAAAGAGAGCCTTTGCTCATAAACAAATACAGTCTGTACAAGCTAAAGGGAAGCTTAAAGAATTTAAAAAGTCTTTACAAAAAGCTAAGTACAATAAAAATTTAGACCCTGAAACTAAGGCACACATTGAATCTCTTTTAGTGGAGGTAAATGATATACAAGGAGATGATGCAACTTATGTCAACAGTACACAAGTAATTGACCTTAGAAGTAAAAAGAAATTTACAGACAAAACCACAGAGAAGATTGAAGCTGCAATATTAAATAAGAAGGTAGATGAGGGGGAGGCTTTAGAAGAAATCAATAAACATCTTAATACTGAAGGCAAGAGTGTTGATGAAATCTTTAAAGGAGACCTCAAATATTCTCTCGGAAACATAGGTAAGATGTCTAAAAATGCTCAAGAGTATTTAGAACTTAGCCAACAAAAATATGCTCTTACAGAAAACTCTAACAAATTACAAAAAGAGTTAGATAGGATAACTGACTTCAAACATCAAAATAATTTGATGAATGAGCAAGACTACAAAGCTTACTTATCTAAAGTAGGTACAGAAGTTTTCAAAGGTAAACTTACTTCTACTCAGTTTAAAAAATACATAGCAGAGAAGCCTAGAAAGGTGGATGTAAGAAGATTAGGGAAAGAAAAATTAGACAAAATTAACAATGATATTATTGTTAGCATGACTAAGAATGAAGCCATGCAAAGAGAACTTAGCCAAATTAAAAAGGCTATGTCAAAGCAAGATACTAAACAAGAGCCTGTTGAAGTAGTAGAAACTAATGCTCCTGTTGAACAAGTCAATACTAATGTTGAAGCACCTCTTGCTTCAACTGAAAAGGAAAGACTGGAACACACTCTTGCTGTACAAGACAACTTATTTGGAGCACTTGAAGGAACTGCAGAGTTAGTCTCTAATTTACCTGAACAACAAAGTCAGGCACTTGAAAGAGAAAGCACCACAGTTGAAAGAGAAAATACATTAACTGCAGAAGAGCAAAAGAATATATCAGAGATTAATGAGGGACTAAATTTTAATGAAGAGTTAGACTTATCTCCAACAGGAGATTTGGTAAATGAAAAGTTAACTCAGAATATGAAAGGATATTTTGATTCTAAAACCCAATGGGAGGGAGTTTCTCCTACATTTAAAGACTTTTGGGTAGAAGCAATATCAGAGGGAATGATTAAAAAGAATGACCTCAACAAGGCACACATGCAAGTCCTAGCAGCTAATTGGGAAGCAGCAGGTAATGGAGATTCTAAATGGGAATCTATTTGGAAAGAAAATTATGTGAAGCCTAACAGTTTCTTATCTAATATTTTTGAAGAGAATGATACTGAAATTAAAACTGAACAAGTAGTAGAAAAAGAGGTTAGAGATAATTCAGATGCTTCTGTAGAAAAAGCAGAAGTTAAAATTGGGATAAACCCAAGTACTGGAGAAGTACAAAATGCCACACCTGTGCATGGTAAAACTGCTGTAACTCAAGTTAAGGCAAATTTTAAGGCTATTGAGTATGAAAATCAAAGAGGAGAAGTAGTTGAAATTGATGGTAAACCAATGGTTCTTGTAAGTAAGGAAGATGTTAACAAGGATAAAATTCCCACTCTTAATGAAAGTAAGACTTTAAATGTTAAGGCTACTTTAAGAACTAATCCAGGAGACACTTGGTCTGCAGAAGTTGTAGGAGAGAATAATTGGGATATTACTGTAGAAGTAGTTAATCCTAATACTTGGAAATCTTCTTTTATGCCTTTCTCTGAATGGGTTAAACAAAATCAAAAAGGAAGGACTTTAGAAGAGTTTAAACAAAGTGAGGAATACCTTAATAAAGTTCCTATGCTTTATAGAGATAAAGCAGGAGAGGCTGTTGCTTTTGTTGCTGATGCAGATTGGCATAATGCTTTGACTGTTAAAGACACAAGTAAAAAGGAAGGGGAATATGTAGATTTGAATAATCCCAGTGTTGCTCATCTTACTACAATAAAAGAAGCAAAAGATAATACTATTGCTCTTAGAAAAGAAATAGCAAATGGTTCTGTATCAAGTGTTGTTGTTGAAAGTAGAAATGGGAGTCCATGGACTTTTATCCCTTCTTCTGAGCCCTCTATTTCCTTAGAGAAAATGTCTCCTACTTCAGAAATTGTTTTCTTTAAGTCAGGTACTTTCTATGGTCTTAATAATGAAAGGCTTGATAAGAAAGTAAACATTTTAAATCCAGAAATAGCAAAAGAATTAAACAAAAAAGGAAAATCTGCAGGAACTAATAGTGCATACTATTTAAGTCCAGTATCTACTGAAAATGGAGTAACTTCTTACGAGGCTATTCCAGTACTTAGAAAGAATGAAAACAATGAGGCACAAGCTTTTACTGAAGATGTTGAAACTGCAAAATATATACTAGGTGCTCAAAGGGTTCTTAAATATGCAGATGCTAATATTAAAGAATTAGGTATCACTAAAGTAGAGGCGGAGGCATTACAGGCTACTATTAAAAGTAAAACAGGACTGAACATTAAAGACTATGATTCTGCTAAAGAGATAGTACACAGTTTAATCACACTACAAGTAGGGAATAAAAAATATACTGTGGGAGCTAAGAATGTTCCTGTAAGACAACATGATGGCAAGAAGTGGGTTGTAACTGAAACAAGTTTCTCTAATGCCTTGTTTAAAGGTCAAGCAAAAGCCTTACAAAATACTAACTTAGACCACAGGACTGCTAAAGGAGTAATAGTCAAAAAGAACTCTGAAGGAGCTTTTGAAGTAGAGGTAACTGAAACTTACCAAGATTTTTTAAGAAAAAGATTGTCAACTACAGTTATGAGTTATAACATAGGTACAGAGGGTAAACCACAGCACACCCATTCAGTACAGCCTATCATTACTCTAAATTCTATTGCAGGAGTGGTTGCCCCAGTTTCCCCACAAGTACAAGAAAAAACTGAACCTGAGGTAGAAATAGCAAAACAATCTTTAACTGAACAAGAGAATGTAGATGTAGAAAATGCTAAACAAATCCTTAGGGAATTAAATGCATTAAATGAAGGACCTATTGGAGAGGCTTTTTTAGGAGATTTAGAAAACATAGAAAATACAGCAGAAGCATTAAAGTTGGTTTCTACTTTCAATTCTAAACAACAAAGAGAGTTAGAACAATACATGTTTTCTATTATCACTTCAAACCATGAACAGGCAATAGGGCTTAATAATTTAGAGTTTAAAAATTTAATTGTTAAAGAGTATCTAAATCACTTCAACACAAAGAAAAGTGCTCTACAATCTAACTACAATAATATAAAACAAATAGTAGATTCAGGTAAAGAGGTAGAAGGGGTGGAAGCACTCCTGAAGAATTTAGTAGATACTTTAGAAAATATAGACAATATTCTGGAGAACTCTGATGAAATTTACTCTAAAAAATTAACTGAAGCCAATAGAAGAGGGTTTATTGAAACTAATATTAAATCTAGTAGAGAATTAGATAGAAAATTAGATGAAGAAATTGAACAAGCAGAACAAAATGGTTATGTAGATAACTTTTTTAAAGGTTCTAATGAAACAGTTCACAAGGACAAAATTGGTAATAGGTTAAAAAGAATATTCTCAGAGATAGGTACAGGAGAATCTGGGTTTATGGGAGTAGAGTTGTTTGAGAATTATGATAAAATGTACAATCAAACTGCCACTTTCTTATCAAATCCACTACCATTAGCACCAAGTTTTGATGCAATGATAGAAAAAATGGAGACTGTTGAGAAGTCTTTACCTTGGATGGCATCTTTAGTTAAAAACTTAAAAGATGCACCAGAAGATGTAAAGGACGGATTTGCTTCTAACATGTATAAATATGCAGCCAATGCCAAGTTTGTAGCCTTTACTAAAGGTACAACAGGGTTGGAGGGAGAAGTATGGTTTAGTAATGCTAACAACTTAAAACAAAAAATTAAAGACTCTTGGGTAAACAACTTTAAAAGAGGGGATACTACAACAGGAGATTTACTGAACAAAGAAGCTTTTGGGAGTCTTGCTAATCAATATGATTCTTGGGGAGAAAATCCTTGGAATCAATCAGATGAAGTTTTAAGAGACTGGTTGTCTGGATTTGGTATTGTATTAACTGATGGGTCTTGGCAAGAACTTAAAGATGGAAACCTTACTATCACTAATGTAAACAGAGCAGATGAGGTACTTTCATTTGAAGACTTATTTTATGATGAAGGGAAAAGAAAAGACAGATTATTTTCCAATTTAGCCAATTATGCAAAGCAAAAAACTAAATTAAAGACAGATTTAAACTACAGCGAGAACCCTTTATTACTTCCTTTTGAAGATATGGGTAGTATTTTGAAAGGGTTAATTGAAATTGAATCTCACTATAATGCCTCTCTTTCTAATATTACAAGAAGAGATGGTGGCAAGACTGTAAGTGAAATAGTGTTTCCTAGTTATTTTCTTGATACTTACAACAAACTAGTAAAAAGTGCTAAAGGAGATAAAACCTATTTAAAAGAATTGCAAAACACAGCTTTTGCTGAAAACTCTTATTGGTTAGATTTATTAGTAAATGAGCCTGCAATGGCAGAGGTATTTAACTTTGGGGAAACAGGGTTAATGTCTATGAGGAATATAGAAGGGGAAGTAAATCCTTTTGCTAAAGTTGAAGATTTAAGTCCTTTAGATTATATCTATCATCAAAGAGCAATGTTCCAAGACATGAAAACTGAAAAGTTTCCTAAATACAAAGGTTGGAAAATGAG
>JAGLZG010000035.1 GCA_023131705.1 Nanobdellota archaeon | reverse complement strand
AAATATGATTACAAAGAACATAAAGATTTCAATTTAGTTGTAAAACATACAACTTAATTTTTTATTTTTCTTTTTATAAAAAACTAGGCAGAATACCCACGATTTCAATCGTGGGATTAAATGTTGCTCTATTCCTGCATTTGCTCATGAGGCAAATTCTGTAATTTTTGCTATAGAATTTCTTATTCTGGCATAACTATCCAGTTAATCTACCCAATACTCTCCAATAATCACAGGAATAATGATGAATATTATCCCATAAATATGAAGTTTGAGTCCTGTTAATAAAACACTATTTATTCCAAAAAGGATTATAGCATAAATTATTATCATTGATACAAAAGCTAAGATAAGAACAATCAATGCAATATGCTTGTAATCCCTGCTTTTGACAAAACCATAATGCGTAAATATTATTCCCAACATAATTATCAACATAAGAGAAAATACATCATAAATAAATAAAAAAACAATATTTCCGGGTATTATTCTCTGCATAACATAACCATTAAAAAAATGTAAAAATACTGCTAATAATAATGCAATGGAAGTGTATTTGATAATTTTAAGCATGGTTTTAGCCTCGATTTAAGTTATTCAAAACAGTATTCTTAATCTCGCTATCTTTTGTATTTTTATATTCTTTTTTTAAGGTGTTAAAATCAGAATTCCATCTTCTTTTCTCGTTTTCTCTTAGAAATGCAGTTTTCTGAAAATTAAATCCGCAATAAGCATATATCTCCTTTAATATTTCTAATTTTGCACTTATCATCTTTAATTTTATCTTTCTATTTTGTAATTTATAGAGTTCATCTTTCTTTTTTTCCAGAAATTTGAAAAATTCGTTTTCTTTCATTTTGTATCTATGCTGTATTGCTGTATATATGGCAATAACTTATAATATATAAATGTTTTGCTGTATATATGGCAAAACCTATAAGACAGATAACTTTTAGAGTTCCAAAGAAAATGTGGGAAGATTTCACAATTAAGGCTGTAAAAGAAGGAAAAAATAAAACAAAAGTTCTGATAAGCTTTATTGAAAAATACCTTAAAACTAACTAATCTCTCACTCTTTAAAAATTTAAATCCAAAAAATTTGTATATCTCTTCTAATAGCTCTAATTGGGCTTTTGTTGTTTTTAGTTTTGAATTCTGATTTTCTAATTCATAGAGTTTGTCCTTCTCTTTTTCCAAGAATCCAAAAAATTTGTTTTCTTTATCTTTTATCATTTTATATTTACTTTTTTTAAATTAGTTTTAAATTTAAGACTATCCTAAAATTGTTCATAGTGTATTTATATAAATGTTTCTATTTTTTAGTATATCCTTAAAAAAAGGTAATAAGATGAAATTTGTAAAAAGCGACACTATTAAATTCAAGATATTGAAAGAATTGTATAAACATCAGAAAGAGATAACTTTCTATGCACTTACACAAAGCGTTAATGTTAAGTCTACTTCTGTTCTTCCTAATTGTGCATTTTTGGAACTTTTTGAATATGTTAAAGTTCGTTCTGAACCTGCGCCTAATGGTAGTGTATTTCGTTATGTTGTCTTAACAGACAAAGGAAGAAAAGAATATGAACGGATAAAAGATAAGAAAGAAATAAAATAAAACTTAATCTTTTGAGAAATCTCCTATTTTTAATTACCCTTTTAATTCATTGGGATATTTTTCTTTACTTTATAGAAACCAGTGTAATCTGCGCTAAAAATGATTCTAATTGTAAAAACTCATCAGAGCCTTCTGTCATCCTGAATTCTGTTTCACCGCATTTTTCAATTAATTCCATCTTTTTCCTGTTGTCTATCTTCAGGTTTAGTATTTCCTTTTGAACCTGCTTTATGATGTCCATGCCAGACAAGCCATATTTTAGCATCACATCCAACAGCTTGTTCCTTGCGTCTATGAATTTATTGTCTATTGCCAGATTCAATACTTCGTTAACCTCTTTTGGCCTTGCAACAGATACAATACCATATACTGAATCCTCTGTAATATGGCTGTTTATTGCAGCGCAGCTTTGCAGTATATTTTCAACCCTTCTGCAGTCACCATCTGAAATTTCCATTAATGCGTTTTTTGTTTTTTCATCTATCTTTAGTTTTTCTTCTTTTGCTATTTTATCTATTATTATATTTAAATCCCTGTTTTCAAGTGGCTTAAACCTAAAGATAGCGCATCTTGACTGGATTGGGTCTATGATTTTAGAGCTGTAGTTGCATGATAAAATAAACCTTGTTGTCTGCGTATAGTTTTCCATTGTTCTTCTCAAAGCCTGCTGAGCCTCTTTTGTTAAGGCATCGCACTCGTCGAGATAAATTATCTTAAATGGCACATCCCCTATTGATTTTGTCCTTGCAAAATCCTTTACCTTATTTCTTATAATATCAATACCACGCTCGTCTGATGCATTTAATTCCAAGAAATTAGAGTGCCACTCATCCCTGAAAAGCTTTTTTGCAACCACTAAAGCCAAAGATGTTTTTCCTATGCCTGCCGGCCCTGCAAACATCAAATGAGGCATGTTTTTCTGCTTTACAAAGGCTTCTACTCTTTTAACTATCTCTCTTTGACCTTTTACTTCAGAAAAATCACCCGGCCTGTATTTCTCAGTCCATAAAGCCCTATCTTCTTCCATAAAAAACAGAGAAAGCGTTAAAGTTTAAAAGCTTTTTCATATAATATCTTCTTCAGACACAACCATAAAATCTCCTATTGCAATGACTGCTGAAAAAGGTATTAGAATGTTGTTTTCTTTGTCTTTTTCCAACTCTAGTTTTTCTGTGTAGGGTGTAGGGTTTTTAAGAATCAAATGAATTAACTCTCCTGACCTTGTTTCATATATTATATCCCCTACTTCACCAAATCTTTTACCTGTTTTAGAAACAACTGTTTTTCCTATGAGTTGCTTTGAAAATTTTTTGTCTTCTTCAGCCATTTATAACAACCCCACTATTGTTGAGTGATATATTATGTTATAATCTATCTTGTATTTAAAGTTTTTGTTTTTAATCGCTTGTAGCACTCCTCTTTAATACCGCAGTTTTTGCATTTATTCTGGTTTTTTACTATATTTGGGATCTCTTTGCTTTTAAGCATTAGCTCTATTTTTTTTATTAAATCCTTTATTTCCTGTCTTAGAAATGGGTTTATTGCAATATGCCTCTTTTCTTTATGGTCAAGATAGAATATAAAGCCCTCTTTTATCTCTTGCCTGTATTTTTCCTCTGCTAACATTGCATAAGCAGCTACCTGGAGCTTATGGCCTGGCCACACCCCTTCTGCCGGGCATTTTCCTGTTTTTAGCTCAATAGGGACAATACCCTGTTTATAGATTTCCAGTTGATCGATTATTCCTTTTAAATTTAATTTTTCAGACTCTATCCTTATTTCTGACTCTATTTTTGGGGTCAGGTTTTTCCATAACTCTTCTCCATATAGGTTATTCATCTGTATAAAATTCATAACATTAGATGCTCTTGTCTCTGATTCTTCAAGAATAAGCGGCCATGTATTTTTAAATACCTCTCCAAGGTTAAGGTCCAGTTCTGTCAGTTCTTTTTTGTATTTTCTTATTGCATCTGCCAGTATTTCCCTGTAGTATTTTTTATAGATGCTTTTGATGTCCTCTTCTTTGTCTCCTTTTTTTATGCTTTTTATTATTTTTTCTTCTGCCTTATTTATCCTGTCATAGGTCTCATGCCTTATTGTTCCCAGGGATGTTGATTTTTTGTATGGCTCTTTTATGTTTAAGACATAGGCAAAATAGAGCTTCCTAGGGCAATATTCATAACTACTTAAACTAGAAACATTCAGCATGATTAGTGTAAATCTGATTTTATTTAAATAGTTTTGGTGTGCGTGGCAAGTGGGTGTTTTTAATATTGAGAAATCAATTACAATTTTAAAAAAGATACAAAAAACACATTATAACACCTTGAAAACATCCTCTACAAAGCCCATAATCCATCAAAACAAAGGAGTTTGTATATAAAGTATTATGCTCAATCTCTAATTCTCTTACTTAGAAAAAAATGCGCTGGACAGATAATTTATATCAAACATACTTTGATTCCTTCTTTTTCAAACAATTTTCTAGTAATTCCATCAACTCCGCATGAGGGTGATCCTTTTTTAAGATATGCTTTTTTAACATTATACATTTTAGCTATCTTCAACGCTAACTCTGCACCTTTTTGATAAAATAATGTGTAGTCATTACTATCTTTGCCAATAACTTTTTCTCCTTCTAAATGACAAGCGACTCTTGGAGTAGGAAGTCCTCCAAGCTGTTCAGGACATACTGGAATTAAAAAATATTTGTCCATATAATCATTAACTATTGCTCTTCTAAATGATCTTGCTCTATATTGACAGGGAATTCCTAAGCTACACATACTTATAATGATAGGTTCTTTACCCATTTTTCAATTTACTAAACAATTCATTATCTTCTAGATCTTCTTCCGAATAAACTTTAATACCATTTCGTTTTAAAAGTGATATTGTTACCCCATCTCCTTCAACTAATTTTCTCTCGCTTTCTCCACCTTGTGTTTTACCATTACCACAAGACGGGCTGCCTTGTTTAAGAATTACTGTGTTACAATCAAACATCTTAAGAATTCTTAAAGTTTCTTCTGCACCTTTAATGTATTCTTTAGTTACATTTCCTCCATTGTCAGTAATCAATTCACTATTACCATCCAATATATCTTCCCCTTTTCCGGATAAAATTCTTGCTCCACTTCGAGGGGTAGTTAAGCCACCTAGTTGTTCTGGACAGATAGGAATAGCTTTTCCTTCCTTAATCAAAGAAATTATTTTTTCATTAGGCTTAGATTCACCCTTATAATTACAGTTAATTCCTGCTAAACAGGCACTTACAACTATCATTTAATTTACCTCTTTATTTTTTCTCGAGGAATGGTTTAAATCCAGGATAATACTCACCACGCTTATTTCTCGGCCTAAACTTAAGTGTTCCATCCCCATTTAATCCTTGCATTACTAGATCATATAAAATACTTTCTAATTCAGGATCCTCTTTCAATCTTCTATCTAAATCCCATTGAACTAATAATCGGAATGGTCTTGGTTCAGTCTCACGATAACTACAATTAGAACTCTGGTGAGGATAATCTCCAACAAATTCAAGAATATCATATTCTCTAACTTCTGCGAGAGGACGGATTAGTCTTACTTGATTATTTATTATCTCAACAGGCGGATCATCAGTAGCAGATCTTTCTTCCTTTACCATTTTTGTTAAATAAGAAATATCTATGGGATTAGCTGCAATAAACTCTCTCATCCGATTACCCTCATAAGCTAAATTTTCTTTTTGTGTAAATTCTTGGAAATACCTTTCGGTCCAATAACACTTCAATAAAGAAGTGGCCATATCGTTAAGATGTTGACCAATTACAAAAATATTTGATCCATACCAAATTGCTCTTTCTGTTAAAGCAATAGTCCTGGCATTGTAGCAAGGAGTACATTGAGATTCATTTTCTCCTAAAGAATCAATTTTTGCCAAATACTTCGCAATATCACGAGCTGCAAATTGACAAATTCCTTCTTGATACTCAGAGGATCTTAAATTAATTACTTCAGCATCAATATTTTTCTTATTTTTTAGTTTTCTCGCAATGTCCTCACCATTAAATCTTGGATCATCACCCATTTCAATAATCACTGGTCTTACATCATATCCTAAACTCTTTAAAGCAAAGATGGTAGCAGTACTATCTTTACCTCCAGAGAAAGCAACTACTAGTGGTTTATCCCTTATAGGAATCATTTTAAATTTATTTATTGTTTCTTCAACAGTTGAAAGTAGTTTAGAGTTATCCATTTTAATTAATCTTGAATATAACATACTATTATTTAAACCTTTTGGTTATTTACTACTTATGAGATACAACGCCAACCTCTAAACATGCTCTCCCACACCAACTCAAAAAATTATATATTCATTTATAGCAAATTTTATAAATGCCTTGTTAATCCTTAATTATGGTGATTTTAATGGGAGGAAGATTATATTCAAAAAGGGAAAAAGATATAGCAAAGAAAAAAGCAAAAGTAAGAGGGCAAAGGAAAAGACCTAAAAAGAAGGCCAGGGTTGTTTCTTTGTAGGTTTTTTATAATTTAAGCAGGTTTCTTAACTCGTATAATGAGTTTATTGTTAATGTAGGATTAGTATTCTGAAATACATGCTCTCCCCTTAATAAAAGAACATCAAATACTTGTGCATTCTTTGCGCTGATTACATCTTCATCTGCATTTCCTACGTAGATTGCTTCATTGTTTTTAACTCCGAGAATATCCAAGCATTCTTTAATTCCCTGGGGATGGGGTTTTGGATTTTTCCCATTGAGTGAATTAACTATCACAACAGCATCAAAAATATCTTTGCCAATCATACTTACTTCAAGTTCTGCTATAGGATGTGTGGCACCTGTTACTATCCCTATCTTATATCCTTTTTCTTTTAATTCCTGTATAAAGCCAACATCATCGTATAACTTTGTTAATTGTTTTCTTAAATCCATTGAATCATATTTATTATATGTTGACCAGAATAATTCCGGCTTTAATCTAAAATGTTTTTTTATTATTGTGTTTCTTTCTGCCTCAAACCAAAACCTATCAATGTGATGGTTAGAAGCTGTTGTTCCTAATTCTTTTAGTGCTTTTCCAACAATCTCATACCTGTATTCTGGTGCTGTATAAACAAGTGTCCCATCTAAGTCAAAGATAACTGCTTTATA
>JAGLZG010000034.1 GCA_023131705.1 Nanobdellota archaeon | reverse complement strand
CCTGAAAAAGTAATCCCCATTACTCTTGAAGTATAAAATGCTACATCACTTTCTAACTCTCTTGGTTCTATATCAGGAGTATATTTCACTCCAGTTGCAACAGAAGGTGTTCCAACAGTGCCAACACTTACTTGTGGTTGTCCATCTACTCCCTCTAATATGTCTGTGACTATAATTGTTCCTCTACTTGAGGTTATGTTTAATAGTTCTCCTACTGCATCATCATAATCTGCCACAGTAATAACTCTGTCATAGGTGAAGTCAACATTGTCAATTGCATATTTCACTGTGTATTCTAAAGTAGTACCTTGAGTAGGTGTACCTTGTATATTTAGTGTTAGATAGTTTAAAGTAAAAGGGTCAGACCTCTTTATTTTATTATAAAGTGGTTCATTCAATTCAGCTCTTGAAGGGAATCTATGGTGTCTTTGTAATTGACCATTGACTGTCTCTCCTTCAGAATCTAACCCCCAATAGTTCTTACAAGTTTCTTGCTCTTGATACCTTACATCTTCAGCCTTGTTATTGTCTGACATCAAAGAAGGATAGCCCAAGGCTTTGCCTGGAATATGATAAGAAGGAGTAACTACACTATTTTCAAATATGTAAACTATTCCAAAAGAGTATATCTCTCCAGGCATGTACCCTGCTCCATCAAAATTAATTGTAGCAGTCTTTGGGTTAGATGGAGAAATAGTATTAAGAGGAATTTCTTTAAGTTCTAAATTAGCTTTTATTTTAGATGCATATTTTTGAATATTACAGAAATTAACTTGTATCCCTTTAGTATTACCAAGTATCAATCTGTTCTCAATTTGTTCAATGTACTTAGCCTCCTCAATTATATTGTTAAAGACTATGATTTCTTCTTCTGTTCCAACTGTTACCACAGATGCCAGTCCTGTATAAGTATAAGAGGTAGAACCTGTTGAGATAACATCAGAGAAGTTTACTGCAGTAACTAGTCCTGAACCTGTGTTAGCCTCTATGATGGCTACTCTATATAAAGGATAAGAAGGGTCAAAATTACTGAAAGTAAATTTAATAGCTTTATTAGATTTACCAAAGTTAGTAATACCATCTACAATAGAAGTAGCACCCTCTATTGTTTCATAATTTTTAGATATAGAATCATTGTAAATCTTAATAGGCTCACAAGTAGTAATCCATTCTGTAGGATTTAAGTCTTCATCAACATATTGAATGGCAGCATTATAACTCCCTGGTGGTAATGCACCTGTCTCTAATACTTCTATTGTATCAAAATTAGGGATATTCTCATAAATCTTAAACAGTTTGAATTTATCTATATCCCACTGTCCTTCAGTTTTAAAATCCTCTGGCTTATCTATATTGAAAGTCATAGGTACAGGAGTGGTGAAATACAAGATTCTCTCACATCCTCTTCTCAATCTATAAGAACCCATGATTTGTTTACTCACCTGAAAACCAAGAAAAGTCCTAACTAAAGTAGTGTACTTACAGTCAACATCTGTAATCCCTATCTCACTTAATTGCTCATCTACAGAAGAGGAGAAAACTACAGTTTGGTTGTTGCCAAGATAAACCTCTCCTATAGGGACATATCCTTCAGGTAAAGTATAACAAGGCTCATTACTTTGTTCATTACTTATCCAACCTTTGTCTCCTGTCTCACTTTCATTTACAGCATTAAGTGCAAAAGTCAGTGTTCCTGGAGGTTGATTCAAGTAAGAAGTGTCAGTAACTATTCCACCTTTTTTAACTGGTCCTTGTGTTTTATCTTGTTCAG
>JAGLZG010000033.1 GCA_023131705.1 Nanobdellota archaeon | reverse complement strand
AGAAAATGATTGTTGGAGCTGTTTGCCTTGCTTTTTTAAAGACTTCCCTGACTGCTTTTTCAGATTCCCCAACCCATTTTGAAAGAAGTTCCGGCCCTTTGACAAGTATAAAGTTTGATTTTGATTCTGTTGCAACTGCTTTTGCCAATAGTGTTTTACCTGTTCCCGGCGCGCCATATATCAGTATTCCTTTTGGGGGCTTAATTCCCATTCTTTTGAATGACTGAGGATTCTTTAGAGGCCATTCAACAGCCTCTTTAAGGCTTTGCTTTACTTTTTCCAATCCACCAATGTCTGTCCATTTTACATTGGGAACCTCTACTAAAACTTCTCTCATTGCAGAAGGCCTTACGAACTTAAGCGCTTCTTTAAAATCAGCATGCTTTATTACAAGTTTTTCAAGAATCTCTTTTGGCAGAGACTGCTCTTCTTTTAGTTTTATATCCGGCAGAACCTTTCTTAAGACAATCATTGCAGCTTCTTTTGTCAGTGCGGCTAAATCTGCCCCTACAAAACCATATGTTACATTTGCTATCTCTTCAAGATTAACATCCTTGTCCATAGGCATGTTTCTTGTGTGAATCTTGAGAACAGTAAGCCTTCCTACTTTATCAGGAACTCCTATTACAATTTCCCTGTCAAATCTTCCCGGCCTTCGCAAAGCAGGGTCTATTGAGTTAGGTATGTTTGTTGCTGCGATTACAATAACTTTTCCTCTTGATTTTAGGCCATCCATCAGGGCTAAAAGCTGAGCAACAACCCTTCTTTCTACCTCTCCCCTGCTTTCCTCTCTTTTTGGGGCTATGCTGTCTATCTCATCTATAAAGATTATAGAAGGGGCATTTTTTTCAGCATCTTCAAATATCTTTCTTATGTTTTCTTCTGACTGGCCATAGAATTTTGACATTATTTCAGGACCATTTATGACTGTAAAATGCGAATTGCTTTCATTGGCTACTGCTTTTGCCAATAGTGTTTTACCTGTTCCCGGGGGGCCATGCAATAAAACCCCTTTTGGCGGTTCAATTCCAAGTTTTTCAAATATCTCCGGATGCTTTAAAGGAAGCTCTACCATCTCTCTTATATGCTTTATTTCCTCGCTTAAACCCCCAATATCCTCATAAGTAACTTCTGGAACTGCCTCTTCTTTTACTTCTATTGCTTCTGGATTAAGTGTGACTTCTGTTGATTCTGATATAATAACAGCATCTTTTGGATTTGTTTCTGCTACAATAAACTTCAAATCACCAAAGCCAAAACTACCGAATGAAGGGAATCCCTCTTCTTCCAGCATTGAGAATATATCATCAAAAAAAGGGGACTCGCTCATTGTGGTTCTTCTTCTTTTAGTTCCACCAATAGAGATAATATCTCCTTTGACAACAGCCCTTCCAAGCA
>JAGLZG010000032.1 GCA_023131705.1 Nanobdellota archaeon | reverse complement strand
TTAAGGAAATGGAGTTAATTGCAAAAAATTCCCCCGAAGGAGACTTCAAAGAGCAAATAAAACAGGATATTATAGGGCTTGAAAAAACCCTTAAGAACATAGGTACTAGTACAACAGTTTCAAGTCTTCAAGAATTTATATTCCTAAAAGCCAGGATTGTTGCAGGACTGGGATATAATGTAGCTTCACAAGTAATGAACAGTGCTATTGGTAATATGGCAGGGAGACAGAATGAAGGTATTACTTGGACAAGGGGTAATTTTTCAAAAGCTTATTCTTATGATAGATTCAGGAAAAAACAGCACTATCTAAACTCTAAAGAAGTCAACTACAACCATGATTTGACAGATTCATTAATAAACTCTTTAGGAGTGTTTCAAAATTCAGCAAACGATTTTGTTGTAAATTCCACAGGGCAAAAATTAAAAGATAAATTCTCTCCTGTATATATTATTGCAGAGACAGAGAAAAGAATACAAAGACCACAAATATTAGCTTTACTGGGTGATGTGAAGATATACAGGTATGATGACAATGGAGAAAAAATAAAAGACCCCTCAGGAAATTATATAACTGTACCTGCATTTGATGTAGATAACCACAATAATCCACACCCTGCATTTGAATTAGTAGAAGGAGTATTTAAGTTAAGAGAAGAGTTTAATGATAAAAAGGGCATAAACAAGGCTACTTGGGTAACAAGAAGCTCCAAAGAATATGCAGAACTTTTTGGTAATTCAGGTAAAATACCAAAGGTCATAGCAGAGATTAATGGGGATTATAGAGAGACCTCTTCTATTATGATGAAAAAAAATATGATGGGTGCTATATTAATGGCATTTAAAACTTGGTTTGTTGCATATTATCTGAAAAGGTTTGGGGAGACTAAAGGTATTTATACTAATTTGGCAAAAGATGGTCATTTTAATGATGTGGCAATTGGTCTTGGTACAAAGGCTGCTCTTTATACTACCTTAATTGGTGGTGCTAATGTCGTTTCTCCTTTGGTAGGGTTAATGGGAGGTTTGTTTTTGGCAGGCAGGTCAAAAATACTAAAGTCAATGGAGGGAGATATAACTATGTTACAGGCACTGAACAACACATTACAAAGTGTCACCTTTGATAAAAACTTTGCTATGTCTGGGCTAAACATGGTGTACAAAGCAGGGTTTGGAATACCTGTGGCTTCTGGACTTAAATTGGCTCAAAAATTCACTACTACTTTTGTAGTTGGTGGTAAACATGTCATACCAAACTCGTTTATAGACAAAGTAGCAGGAGTGAGACAAGGTAAAAATGAATCAACAGAAAGTTTTGAGAAGAACAAGATAAGAATGGATTTCCTTATTATGGAAATGGCAAACATTATGCAAATGATGGTGTATAAGTCTATGGCTCTCTTGATTTTAGCTCCAGATGATGAAGAAGATGAGAAGTATAAAAACACTACTTTGTCTGAAAAGTTCTCTGAACATAGAATGACTATGTTATATTACTTAATAGAAAATATGACTTCCAGGTTTGCAGCAGATATTTCTTTAGATGTGGATGCTGTTGCACTACTTAATATAGGCTCAATACAAACTGCAGATGACATAGAGGGTATTATGAATGCATTAGCTATGACTGCTTTTGGGCAACCAACTATGAAGAGTGGTCCAAACATAGGTAGAAACAGATTGAAAATACAGCTTGAGAAACATTTCATGCCAAAGGGTGCAAGAGACTTATTTGATTCTCCAGTAGATACTAGTTCTTCTGGTGCTGCTATTTTATCAGTATTCCCAACAGGTGGTTTTGCTTCACAAATAACAAAAGACAAAACTCCTGGTGATTTGTTTGGTAAATGGTTAGGGAGAGATAGTGCAAAAGAGCACTTCACTAAATTATGGAAAGAGGAAAGAGCCACACTCAGAGAGGAACTAAAAGAAAGGTATAAAAAAGAGTATCCTGAGGAAGAGGCATCTAGTATTAAAAAAGAAGTAGAAAGACAAGTTAATGCAATGCACCCTAGTATTAAAAACTACTTTAAACCTAGTGGAGAACCTTATGAAGATGCAGAATACTTACTTAAAAGGTATGAAGGGGAGGAAGAAGAATAAATGCTAAATACAAAGAAAAAAAAATCAGAGCAAATCCCTATCTAAGGGACTGCTCTGATTTCATGTTTTTAACAAATTCTGTACAAGTTTTACTAAGTGGTTTATAAGGTGGACTTATGTATTTTTGTCTCCCACTCCAATTAACCAAAGGTCTAGTGCATCTTAGACATTTGTCTTTAATAGGACAATCCTTACCTTCACAAGCCACCTCCATACTTAGTTTTTTCATAATCTTTTACTCTTTTTTAGATAAAATTATTAAGAATACTCCCGTGGTTATCAAGAGACTTACACCAAGAATTATAAGGGTTCTTATAACAATACATAAAGTACCTTGTTCTACTTCATTATAGAGAATACTTAAAAGCACTCCTGTAAAGATTGATAAGAGACCTGTTATAAATAA
>JAGLZG010000031.1 GCA_023131705.1 Nanobdellota archaeon | reverse complement strand
CCATTATAAATAAAAATCTGCTGAACCTTTCCATTTTGCTTTGCAAGGTTAAGGTAGACATCTTTCCCTTTTACCAGGGTGCCTGAAAACATTCTTCCGCAGGTCAGCTCTCCTGCCTGTGGGTCTATGACAATTTTTGTAGTGACAAAAAATAAAGGGCCATTAGCATCGCATTTAAGCAATGATTTGCCTTCATCTGATTCAAGCTCTCCATGCCATAGTTTTGGAATTCTGTAGGCTTGAGACTCTACTGGATCAGGATGATGCTCAATAACTATATCAAGGATAACCTTATGCAATGGAGCTTTTTCTGCTAATTCTTTTATTTTGCTTTCATCATTGCCTTGATATGCATCAATAATATCCTTAAATGATATTCCTGTTTTTTTCATAAAAGGTATGCTTAATGCCCAGTTATGAAAAGCAGAGCCAAAAGCCACTGAACCATCATTAACATTAACCTGCCACTTTTCCTTATATCCTTCCGGAGCTATCTCTCTTATTATCTTATTGACATTGCTGATTATTCCTACAAATCTCTCCTGCATCTTCTCTGGTGTTAGCTGTAATTCCTTTATTAGCCTGTCAACCTTGTTAATAAACAGAACCGGCTTGACTAACTCTTTAAGTGACTGCCTGAAAACAGTCTCTGTCTGGGGCATAACACCTTCAACAGCGCAAACCAAGACAATAGTTCCGTCAACAGCCCTCATAGCCCTTGTAACATCACCGCCAAAATCAACATGGCCCGGCGTATCTAAAAGATTAATCAGATATTCCTTGCCCTCTACTTTGTGAACCATAGAAACAGCAGCAGTATCAATTGTAATTCCTCTTTGCTGCTCATCCTCATGAAAATCCATTTTTAATGCTTTCCCGGCATCCTCTTTGCTCATCATATCTGCTCCTGCCAAAAGATTATCAGTAAATGTTGTCTTGCCATGGTCAATATGGGCAGATGTAGCGATATTCCTGATCTGTTTAGGCTGTTTCATAATTTCCATTACCTTATCAACCATTTTTTCTGCCATTGTTTTCACTTCCAGAATAATTCTTTTTTACTTAGTTCTTTTATTTGAGCAGGGTATATTAAATTAGAAAGTTCGCTTGGCTTAAACCAGAGCTTTACTTCTCTTTCAGCCTCTTCCTTATTTTCAGAAGCATGAATAACATTCTCAAAAACACCTTCTGCAGTTATTCTTCCATATTTTCCTCTTATTGTTGTTGGGTGCGCTTTTTCCGGGTTTGTTTCCCCTGCAATTGTCTTGACTTTATTGATTGCATCCTCTCCTTCATAAATCAGTGCTAAAACTCTTTTTGTGTGGTATTCACCCATTATATATTTCAAAGTTTCCTCAAAAATCTTCTCGCCTTTTGTCTCTTTTAGTTTATTATAGTGCAGTTCTGCTAATTCCCTTGACACCTGAACAATCTTTGCCCCAACAATCTTCAGTTTTGTTTCTGATAGGACAGTCATAATATTGCCTGTCAAAGATTTCACAAGCCCGTCTGGTTTTATTAAAACCAAAGTTTGCTCTATTTCCATTTTAATCTTTTTTATAGTTAATAAAGCATATATGCTTTATTATCATGGAAATCATAGATTTCCAGGACACCGAAAATCTTCGATTTTCGAGTGAATAGAGAAAAATTTTAATTTTTCTCGTATGCTTTTGTCCACTTCAGATGTCTTGCTGTTCTTTTTAACTTAAACATATTTTTTTCACACTTATTACTGCAAAAATAAAGCATCTTTCCTTCTTTTAAAACAAATATCTTTCCTGTTCCTTCCCTTATTTTACTTCCACAAAAAGTGCATATCATTTTATTTCCTGTTCTGGTTTAATTTTTGGGCTTCTATCTCAGTTTCCCTTAACATTAATATATCCCCTATCCTTATAGGCCCTTTTACATTCCTTCTTAAAACCTTGTCTTGGTCCCTGCCTTCCTGTACCTTGCATCTCACCTGGATAACATCCCCTCTTGTTCCTGTCCTTCCTATAACCTCCTCAACTTTTGCAGGAACTGCATGTGTAAAATGAACAGCTGCCTTTTTTGTTTCCTGTTGAGGTTTTCCTCTCTTTTGTTTATCATCCATTTTAATACCTTATTTTTTCAGTGTCTCAGTAATCTCTTTTACCAGTTTTTTAGCCTCTCCTTCCTCAACTACAGCAACGCTGACTGTTGGCACACTAATACCAGCTGCTGCTCCAAGTTCTTCTTTACTTGGAACTATCACACAAACAATACCTTTCTCCTGAGAAAGCAGAGGTATATGCATTGTGATTTC